>SMWC01000109.1 GCA_004357505.1 Gammaproteobacteria bacterium
ATGCTAAGCTTTCCCGCCTTCGTCCAACACACGGGATCGTGGATGAGCCGGCAGCCGATCTACAAGGTAATTTTCATGAACCAGGGAAAGGTTTTTGAAATTTACGCTCGAAGCGTCAGTCACGGAACGCTGTTCGGGTTCATAGAAGTCGAGAAACTGGTGTTTCGTTCTCGATCGTCAGTGGTTGTAGATCCGTCCGAGGAGCGAATCCAGAGCGAATTTTCGGGGGTGACCAGAACCTTCTTGCCTATACACTCAATCGTGCGAATCGACGAAGTCGAGAAACAAGGAGCGAGTAAGGTTACGGCCGTAGAGGGCAGTAACGTCGCACAGTTCCCGGTGCCAATATACGCGCCACGCGGTGAAGGTGGTAAAGGCGGGTCAGGGGATAAGTGAGTTCGTGACGCTTCGGTTTGCGTCTTTGGGCAGCGGTAGTCGTGGTAATGCGCTACTCGTGGAAGTCAACGAAACGTTACTCATGGTGGATTGCGGCTTGAGCCTTAAAGCCGTTGAGGAGCGGCTCGGAATCCTGGGGCGTACACCGCGCGACGTGACGGCACTATTAGTCACCCACGAGCACGCTGATCATATGCAAGGCGTGGCCCGATTCGCGCGTCGCTATAACACGCCAGTATGGATGACGCCGGGCACAGCTGCCGCGGCGGCCGCGCGTAGTCTCACCCGAATCAATAAACTGAGTTGTCACCGTGAGCTCGAGTTGGGGGAAATCGTCGTGCAACCTTTCCCTGTGCCCCACGATGCGCGCGAGCCTTGCCAGTTCACCTTCTCCGGCGCCGGTCGCAAGCTAGGCGTGCTGAGCGATACCGGGCATATTACTTCCCATATTGCGGAACGATTAAGTGGCTGCGATGCGTTGGCATTGGAGGCCAATCATGATCTGGAGACGCTCCGACGGGGACCGTATCCTGCGTCCGTGAAACGTCGCGTTGCATCTTCCGTCGGTCACTTGAATAACGAGCAAGCGGCCCAACTGCTTGAGAGGGTGAGGCATCCGAAACTGCAGTGGGTCGTCGCGCTACACATCAGTGAACAGAACAACTCGGCTGACGATGTTCGTGATTCTCTTGCGGGCGTCCTGACTCGGGACGAGCAGACGTTATATCTCGCTGCGCAGAATACGCCCAGTGAGTGGTTAGAGATTATCTGACAGATGACCATGCTACAGCTGCCCGGGCCGATGGCCGAGACCGCCTTCCGGTTGCAGCGGTTGAGCCGGCAGCTTGCAGCACGTTGCCCCGCTGTGCGCGGTGTCGCGGTTCGCTACGTGCATTTCGCACACACCGAACGCGCTCTCAACGACGCAGATAGAGTAATCCTTGACGCACTCCTAACCTACGGCAGCGAGGCAGAATTCGCGAGCGGCGGCCACGAGTTTATCGTTGTGCCGCGAATCGGCACGATCTCACCGTGGGCTTCCAAGGCGACGGATATCGCGCGAATCTGCGGTCTGCCGATTCGGCGCCTCGAACGCGGCCGGCTCTACAGTCTGGACCTGACGGCGAGCGTCTCCGCCGAAGAGCTCGAATTGCTCTGGCCCATCGTGCACGATCGCATGACCGAGTCGGTGTTGTCCGACCCGGTAACGGAGGCGTTGCTGTTTGCCGAGCACGCACCGCGACCTCTGCGTCACATCAAACTCTTGAAGGAAGGCTCCAAGGCCCTCGCCGAGGCGAACATCGATCTCGGTCTGGCGTTGTCCGGCGATGAGATTCAGTATCTGGCGAAGCAGTTCCAGACGCTGCAGCGCGATCCCACCGATGTTGAGCTCATGATGTTCGCGCAAACGAACTCCGAGCACTGCCGCCATAAGATCTTCAATGCGGACTGGGTTATCGATGGGAAGCCTGCTGATCGCAGCTTGTTGCAGATGATCAAGAACACGTACGCACACACACCCGAGGGCGTGCTGTCTGCTTATAGCGACAATGCGGCGGTTGTCGCCGGTGCCGAGACGGCATGGTTTTTCGCTGATCCGCAAACGCATATCTATGGTTGCAGCGATGAGGCTGCCCATATCGTGATTAAAGTGGAGACCCACAATCACCCCACCGCAATCTCGCCCTTTCCTGGTGTGGCGACGGGCTCGGGCGGTGAGATTCGGGACGAGGGCGCGACCGGCAGAGGCGCAAAACCGAAAGCGGGGTTGACTGGTTTCACCGTCTCGCATCTGCACATACCGGACTGGCCGCAGAAGTGGGAGGCTGCGAGCGTCGGCTATCCGAGTCGTATCGCTTCTTCGCTGCAAATCATGCTCGAGGGGCCTATCGGTGGGGCCCAGTTTAATAATGAGTTCGGCCGGCCGAATCTAACAGGGTACTTTCGCACCTGCCTGCTGAACGTGCAGGATCAGTGGCGCGGTTATCACAAGCCCATCATGCTGGCCGGCGGTCTGGGTAACATCCGCGACGCCCATGTTAAAAAGCTAGAGGCACCTCAGGGTTCAAAATTGGTTGTACTCGGGGGACCGTCCATGCTGATCGGGTTGGGTGGCGGTGCGGCCTCATCTCAAGGCAGCGGCTCCGGGGAGGAGGATCTCGACTTCGCCTCCGTACAGCGAGGTAACCCGGAGATGCAGCGCCGAGCCCAGGAAGTCATCGATGCGTGCTGGGCTTTGGGCGAGAGGAATCCGATTCTGTCGATTCACGACATCGGTGCCGGGGGTCTGTGCAATGCGGTGCCGGAGATAGTCGATCAGAGTCATCGTGGTGCAGTTATTCAACTGAGAGATGTACCTAACGACGAACCGGGCATGACGCCAATGGAGTTGTGGTGCAACGAATCTCAAGAACGCTACATGGTGGCAGTCGCGACCGACGCTTTGCCAGCGTTCGCGGAAATTTGTGAACGGGAGCGCTGCCCCTACGCTGTCATCGGTAAGATGACCGAGCAACGAGATCTGCAAGTCGCTGACGAGCAGTTCGAAAACCTCGCCGTTGCGATGCCGATGGACATGTTGTTCGGTACGCTGCCAAAGATTAAACTGGAAGTGAGATCCGCTGAGACTCAGCCACCTGAATGGGACCGGTCTGGCGTTACGCTGGATCTGGCAGTGCGACAGGTGTTGTCGTTTCCGGCCGTGGCCGACAAGTCATTCCTTATTCACATCGGTGATCGTAGCGTTGGCGGGCTGGTCGCACGGGATCAGTTGGTCGGCCCTTGGCAGGTACCCGTTAGCGACGTTGCAGTCACGAGTGCGAGTTTTACCGGTTACACGGGCGAGGCGTTGGCAATCGGCGAGCGAACACCGGTCGCAATTTATGATGGGCCTGCGTCCGCCCGCCTGGCGATTGTAGAGTCGATAACAAACCTTGCGGCGGCCGACGTGGCGCAGTTATCCGATATTCGCCTGTCGGCTAACTGGATGGCCGCGGCCGGCCATGCTCATGACGACGCCGTGCTTTATCGGATGGTTCAAGCCGTGGGAGAGGATCTGTGTCCGGCGCTCGGGGTCTCCATTCCGGTGGGCAAGGACTCCTTGTCGATGCGCACTGTATGGCGCGAAGATGGTCACGAGCGAGCGGTGACCGCGCCCGTCTCGTTGATCGTTTCTGCGTTCGCACCCGTTGCAGATATTCGCCGGACGCTGACGCCGGAGTTACGTACGGATGTCGGCGATACGGTTCTGGTGCTGCTGGACCTTAGCCATGGAAGGCAGCGACTCGGCGGTTCTGCACTCGCCCAGAGTTTCGGCGAGTTCGGCGGCGCGGCGCCGGATCTGGATAACCCGCAACAAGTGTTGCGCTTTTTCAGCGCCCAAAGGGCGCTACGGGCCAAGAATTTCGTGCTCGCCTATCATGACAGGGCCGATGGCGGACTGTTCGCCACGCTCGTCGAGATGGCATTTGCGGCCCACGCCGGTCTCGATGTCGAAGTACCGGCTGCCACCGAAGATGTTCTCGCGTATCTATTCGCCGAGGAGTTGGGCGCTGTCGTCCAGGTCAAGGCGGACGATCTGGACGATGTACGCCTAGTCTTGAGCGAGCACGGTATGGACGATTGTCCCGTTGTCGCTCGTGTAGCCAGTCACGAAGACATCGTGATTCGCCAGGGCGAGCAGCAGCTCTTCAAGGCGCCTCGGGTACGGCTGCACCGTTGGTGGTCGGAGCTGACATTTCGACTGCAACGCCTACGGGATCATCCCGACTGTGCGCAGGAAGCCTATGACGGGATCCTCGATGAAGACGATCCGGGCCTTCACGCGAGCTTGACGTTCACTCCGCCGGATTTTACCGTCGCGCCACGCGACCGGCGGCCTAAAATAGCCATTCTGCGCGAGCAAGGTGTCAATGGTCAGCGTGAGATGGCGGCGGCGTTCAACCGGGCCGGCTTCGAAGCGCACGACGTTCATATGACCGACTTGCTGTCAGGCCGAACGGCGCTCGCCGAGTTTCGAGGGCTCGTTGCGTGTGGAGGATTCTCATACGGGGACGTGCTGGGCGCCGGGGAAGGCTGGGCCAAATCGATACTCTACAACGAATCCGTTCGCGCTCAGTTCGCCGAGCTGTTTGCTCGCGAAGACGCGTTTATTCTGGGCGTGTGCAACGGTTGCCAGATGCTGGCGGCGTTGAAAGACCTTATTCCTGGTGCTGCGCACTGGCCGAGATTTGTGCGCAATCGCTCAGACCAATTTGAAGCGCGCTTCTCGCTAGTGCGCATCGAACCAAGCCCGTCGGTGCTGTTGACCGATATGGTCGGGTCGCGGCTGCCGATCGTCACGTCGCACGGTGAGGGTTGTGCCGAGTTTGCGTCGGAGGATCAGTTGCTGCGATCCGATTCCAAGCTCGCGAGTCTCCGTTACGTCGATAATCGTGGCGACGTCGCGGAACGTTATCCCGCGAACCCCAACGGTTCACCGCGCGGCATTGCGGGCCTGGCGAATGAGGACGGCCGCGTAACGATTATGATGCCTCACCCGGAGCGCGTGTTCCGCACGGTGCAACATTCCTGGCACCCGGCGGATTGGGGTGAGAATTCTCCCTGGCAGAAGCTGTTCACGAACGCTCGCGACTGGGTCGACTCAAACACGTAGGCGGTGACCCAGGGGCGTGCCAGGGACGGCCTGAAGCGACGAGCCCCCGATTCGAGCCGAGCACAAGAGCTATCCGGGTGCGCACCCAGGCTCATCGCCTAGTGCAAACTGCGGATTAGGCGGATTTGGCGCGGCGTGTGTGGTGATCGATCGAGGTGATTTTGCCGGTATGATCCGCGGCAAAATAGCGCCGCATTTTCATCGCTGCACGGAGCTTCGCTGTGCGTATGTAGCAATGGTAGACCATGTCCTTGATCGTTTCGATCAAGACAGCAGCCTGGTCGGCTTGGATTTCGGGCATCGGCCCGTCCGTGCCGAACAATACCGTTTCGAGCGTGCGCACAGTGGGGGCATCCAGATCGACGATGGCCACGACCTCTCTGAACTGGTCGTGCCAGCGAAGCTTGGCGTTGGCGCCCAGAGTCGCCGATGAAGTTTGTATCGTACGCCGACACATCGATGCGAAGGCGTTATAGCAGTCGGCCGTATAACACTGCAGCGCTTCGCGGAATATTTGCTCGACGGCAGGCGGTAGATAGCTGAACTGGAAGCGCTCCCGGCCGCGCTCTATCTCGACGAGGTTGGCGGACAGTTCTATCCGAGAATCCTCGTACGCCCGCACGGTAGCGCGGGTGAAGCGCGGCTCCGCGCAGGCCGCGCAGCGAAAGCCGATGGCTACGTGCCGGGGTCGATAGGCGCGCATGGCCTCGAACGAGGGCGTGGCGACAGGCAGTAGCTGCGCGCGCTCGCCGCAGTGCGGACACTCTCGCGAAACTGTCTCGGACTGCTCGAAGCGGTCGTCCTGATGGATATATATCGACACGGTGTACCCTCATTTCTGAGTGTAACTACTTCAGAAGCAGCGCGAAACCGTCGCGCCACAGCCCGGCGGTCGGGCGGTCAGGCGGTCAGGCGGTCAGGCGGTCAGGCGTTTGTACCGAATCCGATGCGGCTGGTCGGCATCATGGCCCTTTCGGCGCTTGAGATCGTCCGCGTAGTCCGCGTAGTTGCCCTGGAAATACACGACCTCGCTCTCGCCCTCAAAAGCGAGAATATGTGTCGCGATCCGATCCAGGAACCAGCGGTCGTGCGAAATCACGACGGCGCAGCCGGGGAAAGCCAATAGGGCTTCTTCCAGCGCGCGTAGTGTCTCCACGTCCAAGTCATTCGTCGGTTCGTCCAAGAGCAAGACATTGCCCCCCGCACACAAGACCTTCGCGAGATGAACGCGGTTGCGCTCACCACCCGACAATAGCCCGACTCTTTTTTGTTGTTCGGGCCCACGGAAATGAAAACGTCCGACGTACGCTCTGGATTGAATCTCGTAATTTCCTACGGTCAGGATATCCTGACCATGTGAGATCTCCTCCCAGACGGTCTTGGCGTCGTCGAGCGAATCTCGAGACTGGTCGACATA
Source organism: Gammaproteobacteria bacterium (assembly GCA_004357505.1). Lineage (GTDB taxonomy): Bacteria > Pseudomonadota > Gammaproteobacteria > Steroidobacterales > Rariloculaceae > SMWC01. Next base: position 6,468 of record SMWC01000109.1, read on the forward strand.
GGCCAACCGAGCCGAGTCGCCGATGCGGATCGTTCCCTCGTCGACAGGTTCCAGGCCTAGTAGCATGCGGAACAATGTGGTCTTGCCGGCCCCGTTGGGACCGATCACGCCGACGATGCCGCCCGGCGGGAGGCTGAACGACAAATTCTGGAATAGCAGTCGCTCGCCGAAGGACTTACTCACGCCCGTCGCTTCGATCACGAGATCGCCAAGCCGCGGCCCCGGAGGAATATAGATCTCGTTGGTTTCATTACGCGTCTGAAATTCTTTAGAGTTCAGTTCTTCGAAGCGCTGGAGGCGTGCTTTTGCCTTGGCTTGGCGAGCCTTCGGATTGGACCGCACCCATTCGAGCTCTGTCTTGATCGCCTTGTGATGAGCCGCTTCGTGTTTTTCCTCGATTTTCAGCCGCTGTTCTTTTTGCTCCAGCCAGGAGGAATAGTTGCCCTTCCAGGGAATTCCATAGCCGCGATCGAGCTCGAGGATCCAGCCGGCCACATTGTCCAGGAAGTAGCGGTCGTGGGTGACGGCCATGACCGTCCCCGGATACTCCGCCAGGAATCGTTCAAGCCAGGCGACGGACTCAGCGTCGAGGTGATTCGTCGGTTCGTCCAGAAGCAGCATGTCGGGTTCTGAGAGCAACAGGCGGCACAACGCCACGCGCCGGCGTTCGCCGCCCGAGAGTGCAGTGACATTGGCGTCCCAAGGAGGAAGTCGCAGCGCATCGGCGGCGACCTCCAGTTTGCGTTCCAGCTCCCAGCCGCCCGCCGCGTCGATCGCATCCTGTAGCTCGCCCTGCTCTGCGAGGAGTTCCGTCATCTCCTCGTCTGTCAGCGGCTCGGCGAAACGATCGCTAATCTCATTGAAGCGCGCTATCAATCCGATCAGCTCGCTCATGCCTTCCTCGACGTTACCGCGAACGTCCTTGTCGCTGTTGAGTTCCGGCTCCTGCGGCAAAAAGCCGATTCGGATGCCGGGCTGGGGACGTGCCTCACCGTCGAAATCGGTGTCGACGCCTGCCAGGATCCTTAACAGCGTCGACTTGCCGGCGCCATTCAGTCCGAGTACACCAATTTTGGCGCCAGGGAAGAAGCTCAGGCTGATGTCACGCAATATGTGCCGCTTCGGAGGCACCAGTTTGGAAAGTTGGTTCGTGGTATAGATGTATTGCGCCATCGCGCTGGGAATCCGTTCTCAAGGAGGCGCGATTATCAGGGAAGGTGCCGGACGTTGCCAGAGAAAAGGAGCAGCAGGTGTCGGAACAGGTGATTGTGATTTGCGGAGAGGAGCTAGCGTCCTACGGTTTTCCGGACGGGCATCCCTTTGGTACAGATCGCCACGATGTCTTTATGGCGGAGTTAGAACGCTCGGCCAAAGCGTCACAGGTCGTCCGGCGTCCGCCGCGCCTAGCGACACGGGAGGAGATCGAATATTTCCATACGTCGGAATACGTCGAATTCGTTCACGCCAGCTCTCAGCAGGGCTACGGGTCGCTGGATGGCGGCGATACGCCGGCTTTTCGGGGTGTCTACGAGGCGGCTGCCTATGTCGTGGGCGGCACCCTGGAAGCGTTGGCCGCGATCATGGAGGGACCGATTCGCCGAGCATTTATTCCGATCGGCGGCCTGCATCACGCTGCCAGGAGCCGCGCGGCCGGCTTTTGCGTTTTCAACGACTGCGGCGTCGCAATCGAAGCGGCGCTACGCTTGTACGGCATCGATCGACTCGCTTACGTGGATATCGACGCTCATCATGGCGACGGTGTTTTCTACGGCTTCGAGGACGATCCCCGCGTCATGTTTGCGGACATCCACGAGGACGGGCGCTATCTCTATCCAGGAACGGGTAGCCGCAGCGAGACGGGCCGGGGCGAGGCGCGCGGGACCAAGCTCAATATCCCGATGCCACCCGGGGCCGAGGACGCAGCGTTTTTCAGCGCATGGGAGGAAGTCGAGGCTTATCTGGCTGCGAACCCGCCGCAGTTACTGCTGCTGAACTGCGGTGCGGATTCCCTGGCCGGCGACCCCATCACGCATCTGGCCTACAGCGAAAACGCGCACGGCCATGCAGCGAGCCGACTGCGTGAGTTGGCGGAGCGTTATTGCGAAGGCCGGGTCTTAGGTATGGGTGGCGGCGGTTATAATCGGACCAATCTCGCCCGCGCGTGGACACGGTCTGTCGAAGGTTTCCTCGATTCGGCTTCCCCATTGGCGTAACAGCGTTACAATGCGCTCCCCCCAAACAACCGAGTCTTCTGCGACAGCATCGGACGCTGACAATGTTTACCAACGAATACCAGATCGAGGGATTTGACGACGAGCTTTTCTTGGCGCTACAAGGCGAGGAGCGGCGACAGGAAGAGCATATTGAACTCATCGCGTCGGAAAATTACGCGAGCCCGAGAGTACTGGCGGCGCAGGGTTCGGTTCTGACGAACAAGTACGCAGAAGGGTATCCCGGTAGACGCTACTACGGCGGTTGCGAATTCGTTGACATCGCGGAATCGCTCGCGATCGAGCGGGCCAAACAACTCTTCGGCGCAGCCTACGTGAATGTTCAGCCACACTCGGGCTCTCAGGCGAATGCCGCCGCGTATCTGGCCATGATGGAGCCGGGCGACACTCTGCTCGGCATGAGTCTGCCCCACGGCGGCCACCTCACCCACGGTGCTAAAGTGAATTTCTCCGGCAAGCTTTTCAAGGTCGCCCAATATGGGATCGACGAGAGCAGCGGTGAGATCGACTACGATGCGGTGGCCGCGCTCGCGCGTGAACACCGGCCTCAGGTCATCGTCGCAGGCGTCACCGCCTACTCCCGGATCGTCGACTGGCAGCGTTTTCGCGAGATCGCCGACGAAGTCGGTGCCTATCTGATGGTGGACATGGCGCATGTGGCGGGGCTCGTCGCTGCCGGTCTTTATCCCAATCCCGTCCCGATTGCCGATGTCACGACCACGACGACACACAAAACTCTGCGTGGCCCGCGCGGCGGGTTAATTTTCGCCCGGGACGATCCTGACTTGATCAAGAAGCTTAAGTCGTCGGTGTTTCCCGGAATCCAGGGCGGTCCGCTCATGCACGTCATCGCCGCTAAGGCGGTCGCGCTGGCCGAGGCTTTACAGCCCGACTTCAAGGACTACCAGCAGCAGGTGCTCTCGAACGCGCAGCGGATGGCGGAGACTCTCATCGATCGGGGCTACAAGATCGTCTCCGGGGGTACTGATACGCACCTGATGCTCGTTGACATGATCAAACAGAAGATCACAGGACAGGCAGCGGAGGATGCGTTGGGTCGCGCCAACATCACGGTCAACAAGAACGCTGTGCCGAATGATCCGCGGCCGCCGCGAATCACGAGCGGACTTCGCATCGGCACGCCGGCGATTACCACACGTGGCTTCAAAGAAGCCGAGACCACTCGACTCACCGGCTGGATCGCGGATGTCCTGGATGATCTCGAGAACCCGGCTCAACTCGAATCCGTCATCGATCGGGTCAGAGGTGAAGTGCTCGAACTGTGTCAGCGCTATCCGGTTTACGCATAGCGCTTAATAAGATCCACGGGGCGGTCTGTGCATTGTCCATTCTGTAACCACGAAGAGACCAAAGTCATCGACTCACGCCTGGCGGGCGAAGGTTTACAGGTACGGCGTCGGCGTGAGTGCCGCTCCTGCGGCGAGCGTTACACGACGTTTGAATCGGCAGAGCTCGTGATGCCGCATGTCGTAAAACGAGACGATCGGCGGGAGCCGTTCGACGAGACCAAACTTCGCGCCGGTATTCTGCGGGCGCTGGAGAAACGTCCGGTAAAAAGCGAGGACGTTGAGAAGAGCATCGGCCGAGTCATCCATTGGCTCCAGACCATCGGTGAACGCGAAGTGACCGGACGGCGTATCGGTGACAGGGTCATGGAGGAGTTGCACGGGCTGGACGAAGTGGCCTATGTGCGCTTCGCTTCCGTTTACCGCAGCTTTCAAGATATCACCGAGTTCCAGGAAGAGATCCAGCGATTAAGATTGCGGCCCAGCGCGCTCGCGGAACGAGAGCAGCTGTCACTCCTTCCCGACGACAAAGAATGACGGCGCGCTCCGACGCTGAATATCTGGCTCGCGCGATCAAGTTGGCGGCTCGCGGGTTGTACACGACGGATCCGAATCCACGCGTCGGCTGTGTTCTGGTGAAAGACGGTCGCGTAATCGGTGAGGGTTGGCACGAGCGAGCGGGTGGTGCTCACGCCGAACGCGTGGCGTTGGCACACGCGGGCAGCGCGGCTGCCGGTGCGACTGCGTACGTGACGCTTGAGCCCTGCAGCGTAATCGGTCGAACCGGCGCGTGTGCTGCGGCGTTGATCGAAGCGGGCGTTGCTCGAGTGGTGTGTCCAGGGATCGATCCGGACCCAAACGCGGCCGGTAGCGGCATTGCCAGCCTCCGAGACGCCGGCGTTAAGGTCGATGTGGGTATCGCTCATGACGCCGCGGCCGCATTGAATCCCGGCTTTTTCTCGCGTATGACACGGGGCCGTCCGTTGGTGCGCAGTAAGCTGGCGGTCAGTCTGGACGGACGCACGACGCTGGCGAACGGCCAGAGTCAGTGGATCACCGGGGCCGCCGCCAGGGCGGACGTACATCGTTGGCGCGCGCGGTCGAGCGCGATCATGACGGGCATTGGCACGGTGCTGACCGATAATCCGTCTCTCGATGCGCGGCTCGAGGAGCCGGCGCCCGCCGTGACACAGCCCGTGCGAGTCGTCTTGGACTCAGCGTTACGGACGCCGCCGGACGCCAAAGTGTTATCCAAGCCCGGGAAGGTTCTGCTCTTCACCATCCAAGCAGCGTCTAGTTCTGACAGCGACTTGCTGGCGCAGGGCGCGACGATCGAACGCGTCGGCGGCTCACGTCACTGCGATCTGGCCCAGGTACTGGATCGCCTCGGCGAGCTGCAGTGCAACGAAGTGTGGGTAGAAGCCGGTGCCGAGCTCAACGGCGCGCTGATTCGCGAGGGCCTCATCGATGAGTTGATTGTCTATATGGCACCCCAGCTGCTGGGCAGCAGCGCGATCGGCATGTTCGCGATCGCCTCACTCGTTAGCCTCGAGCAGCGGATCTCGCTTGATTTCCAGGATGTACGCCGGGTTGGCGATGACTTGCGCATCATCGCCCGGCCCAGTACGGTGGCCAGCCCGCTAACCGATCGTTAACACGCGTGTTCACCGGAATTATCAGAGGCGTAGGACAGATCATCGAGCAGGCCGATATCGGCGGCGACCGTCGTTTGACTATCGCTGTCCAGGACGTGCGTCTGCCGACCTTGCACGAAGGCGATAGCGTTGCCGTGAATGGGGTGTGTCTGACTGTGATCGAGGCAGGCGAACAGCGCATCAGCGCGGATCTGTCGTTGGAGACACTTGACGTCACGACGTTCGGCGAACTGACGGTTGGAGCGAGTGTCAATCTTGAGCCTGCGCTGCGACTCGGAGAGCCGTTGGACGGCCATCTGCTGACAGGGCATGTGGACGGTATCGGCCATGTGACCGACATTCGTCGCTCTGGCCGCTCCGCCGTAATCCAGTTCAAAGTCCCGGAAGATCTGGCGCCCTATATCGCGCGCAAGGGCGCGGTCGCGATAGACGGAGTCAGCTTGACCGTGAATGCGGCGGTGCAGGCGACATTCGAGGTCAATATCATCCCGCACACTCAGGAAAAGACCATCATGACGAGATACGAATCCGGTACCGCTGTTAATATTGAGGTCGATCTGATCGCCCGTTATCTTGAGCGGCTGATGGCCAGTCGAGACACGTCGACCGGGGTTAGTCTGGAGTTGCTGCAAAAGCATGGTTACACCAGTCAACATTGAAGGTGCCTCCATAGGGCTCGATAGCACCGAGGAAATCGTCGCCGATCTGCGTGATGGCAAGATGGTCGTCATCCTCGACGATGAGGACCGGGAGAATGAGGGCGACCTGATCATGGCCGCCACCAAAGTGGTGCCCGAGAATATCAATTTTATGGCTCGCTATGGGCGTGGACTGATCTGCCTGACATTGACTCGCGCACGCTGCGAACAGTTGCGTCTTCCGCTCATGGTGAGCGATACCGATCGACGCCGGACGACCAATTTCACCGTCTCGATCGAGGCGGCCGACGGTGTCACAACGGGTATATCGGCTCATGATCGGGCACGCACCGTACGTTCGGCCGTTGCCCCTGACGCCCGGCCGGAGGATCTGCGGCAACCCGGCCATATTTTTCCAGTGATGGCCCAGCCGGGCGGCGTGTTGACACGCGCCGGACATACCGAGGCTGGTTGCGATCTTGTGCGGCTGGCGGGCTTGGAGCCTGCTGCAGTGATCGTGGAGATACTCAACGAGGATGGCACGATGGCTCGTCGCGACGATCTGTTTCGTTTCGCGCGCCACCACGACGTCAGAATCGGCACGATCGCCGATCTGATCCGCTACCGCTTGGAGAAAGAGGAGTCGGTCGAGGCGATCGCAGATCTTGAGATCGAAACGGAGTTCGGCCCGTTTCGCCTCGTGTGTTTCGAGGATCACGTCAATCGGTCGGTTCATCTAGCGCTGGTGCGCGGGGAACTCGATGCGCAGACCCCCGTACTGGTACGTGTGCATATCCAAGATACGCTTAGCGACGTCGTCGGCGTTTTGGATTCTCGTTTGGGCTGGCCATTACGAGATGCCATGAAGCTGATCGCGGAGGAAGATCGCGGCGTGATCGTTATTCTCCGTCAGGAAGAAACACCGCGGGATTTCATGAACGTACTGGGTGGCCTGGAGCAACCGGAGAATAACATCGTGACCCGACGGGATGGCGCGACCGAGTTACGTAGCTTTGGTACCGGGGCCCAGATTCTCAGGGCCTTGGGAGTAAAAGGTATGCGTGTGCTCAGCGCGCCTAAGCAGATGCACGCGCTCTCCGGCTTCGGTCTCGAAGTTGTGGAGTATATTTCACCTGACGCCGGCGCGTCGGAATAACTGTGATGAACGAGTCTATCAAGACCATGGAAGGGGATCTCAACGCGCGCGGCTTACGTTTTGGCATTGTCGCATCGCGTTTCAATGACTTTATTGTCGATCGGTTGCTGAGCGGCGCGATAGAGGTCTTGCTCAAACACGGCGCTGATCCAGGGGATATCGAGGTCGTACGCGTACCTGGCGCCTTCGAGCTACCGCTGGCTTTGCAGAAGCTGGCTACGAGTCGACGGAACGACGCGCTCATTGCGCTGGGCTGCGTGATTCGCGGTGCGACACCACATTTCGATTTCGTCGCAGGTGAAGCGAGCCATGGCGTTGCCCGGGTCAGCACCACGCATGAGATTCCGGTCGGGTATGGCGTGCTCACTGTGGACAGCATCGAGCAAGCGATCGAACGAGCCGGGACCAAGGCCGGCAACAGGGGCGCAGATGCCGCGCGCTCGGCCATCGAAATGGTCACATTGCTCAGGCGGATAGAGCACTAGCCACGCGTTGTGTAAGGATTCTAAATGCCGGCTCAGGACAACAGTTCGGCGCGTGCTCGCCAAGGAGCTCGTGACCTGCTTATCAAGGCGCTTTATCAGTGGCAACTGGGTGGGCATGATCGAGAGGAACTCCTTGAGCAGTTTGCGCTGGAGCCGGAGTACGCACAAATCGATAAACGCTATTTTCGAGAGCTGCTGACTGCAGTTATCGCCAACGTCACGAGTCTGGACTCGCTTATCACTACTCAGGCTGACAGAGACGTTAAGACCGTCGATGTGATTGGCCGGGCCGTTTTGTTACTCGGGCTTGAGGAGCTCAACAGCCGTCCCGACGTACC
>SMWC01000110.1 GCA_004357505.1 Gammaproteobacteria bacterium
GAACCTCCGGCCCCTGCCTCCCGAAGGCAGTGCTCTACCAGGCTGAGCTACACCCCGACAAAACCATTCTAGAACAGTGATTTAATCGGAAACAAGAGAATTTTGAATTAAGCTAGACGCCCCCTGAGCGAAACCTAGCAATCTTGACGATTGTTACCCGCCGTCTTCCTCGAGAAAACTCTCGAACTCGCTGAAGTCCAGGTAATCTCCCGAGCAGCTGATTTCGCTGAGCTCCCAATGGGGAGGCGCCAGGCGATAGTAAAGCGTCTCCGCGATCCACGGTTCGGCCAGAGCCACCGAATCCTCCATCGTGATATTGAGTTCCAGGTTCAGGTTGTCGATTCGGCGGAAAACTTCCGTGACGCGTAACTGGTCGCTGTGTTGATAACCGGAGCGATCGAGCCATGTCCTCTCATCGATGCCGATCGTGGTCACCACGAACGTGGTGTCATCCTCCCAGTTACCCACCGAGTTCCCGAGCCACAACACGACCGGATCTTCAGGATTAGGCCGACCGTCGATATAAACGCGACGAATCGTGTGATCGTATTCATAGAGCATGATCATTTCTTTGGCGGTGTACACGATCTCGAACGGATACGGATGGAAATAGACTCGCGGGACGCCTGGCGGATAGCATCGGGTGAGTACCGGATCGTTGGTTTCGGCAAGCGTGAACCCTCCGGCGTTCGAGTCCTTCGATGTCGCGAAATGCGCTCGCCCCCAATCCGTCAGTTTAGGTGGCTCGGGTGTCCAGGTGGAGCCGCTGCGAAATGACCCTTCGCGCCCGATTCGTGTCCAAACTCCGGAGAGGTCACGAACTGGTGCCGGTCCGTCTTCATGCGCTTGCAGATCCGTTGGTTGACCGGTGCCGAACTGCGCGACTCCCGTCCCCGAAAAGCAGAGCATGGTAACCAATAAGAGAAGCGAATACGCTGCCCGGGTCATGTTATTACTCTTCATCGATATCAAGTCTCGTTCACTGCCGACTGCGCAATCGCACTCTAGCTTGAGTCCGCGAGTCGTCCACCAGGGCGGCCGCCGCGGCCAGGTTCAGAGGTCGATCGGCGTTGCCGTCTACCGCACGTTATCGTGGTGTGTATCGTCGACCATCTGGTCGAGGTCGCGTTCGATGCAGGGCGGCGCCTCGACGATCTCCTGATCGGTTAAGTGAGCAATCCGCGGCCGGAGCTGCCAGGGTTCCTGCAGGACTTCCGGATCGTAGGCTGTCGCGAGCCACTCGAGCGTTTCACCGTCCCGGCGGATTCTCTCGATGACGCGCAGGTTGGTCGTATGAAATGATCCGTCGTCCGTCAGCCAAGTTTGATCGTTGAAATTGATCGATTCGACAACCAGCGTATCGTCTTCCCACCAGCCGATTGCATCGCCGAGAAAACCCGGTTCAACGTCGGTACGGTGCGGGCGCCCATCCACTGGGACGATGCGGAAGAAGTTTCCGGCGTAATCATCGTAGAGAAAAATGATTTCGTTAGGAGTCTGCACGATCTTGTCCGGAGGGCCGATGCGTGGCACACCGGGAGCGAAGCATCGCAGCACGGTGTCTTCTTGAACTTGACGCTCTTCCAGGTCTTTCACACTTGCGACGAATTCGGGTTGATACGTTGGCCGGTCGCCTCTTTGAGACGGTTGTGGGTTTTGAGCACAGCCTCTGACGCAAATAGACGCCCCGATCTGAACCGGTTTGACGAAGTCGATTCCGGCGCCGTTGTCCCACGTGCCGGACAAGTCGGGATGACCGTCGGACGCACGCGGCGTAACGGCATCATCGGCGGCAGTTGCCGTTGTGTGCAGCAGGAGAATCCACAGCGCCGCCGCCAAGGTACCGGCACCGCGTGAAGCCTTCGCCTGTGCATGTCTGAAATTATTCATTTCGGTTCTCCGCAAGCCGCAGGTCTGAAATTGTGCGGACTACACCTCGGCCAGCTGGTAGTAATGTCCGTCTGCATACGTGATCTTGAGAATATAGCCGAGAGTCTTATTGCCATTGCGCGCGGTGTGTATGAGGACCGTGACGGGCTGACCGTCTCCGATCATCATGGCCTTAGTCAAACCGGCCTTGCGCAGCATCGCCGTCGGCAATGCCTCCAAGTGCCAGGTCACTACGTTGCCGTCTTCGTCTGCGACGTCGAGGTAGATATAGCTATGCGGATTGATCCAATCCATGTCCATGATGATGCCGGTTAGCTCGATCGCGCTGTCCGCGTTGAATTGGGCCAACAACGAGTGATGCGCCAATGCCCACGGCGCCGACCAGAGCAGCGACAAAACACCGGCAGCTAAGCTCTTGTAATTCATGGCATATCCTCGAGCTTTAGGCTAACACAAGAGGCATCGATCCTGCACCGTAATTCGGTGCGTTGGGTGCGGTGAGCAAGGTGACGGCCGTCCGGCTAGCTCACAGCGACTTGCCGCGCCGCTCGCTCGTCCCGAGCGTCCAGATAAACGCGCCCTGCACACCGAGACCATAGTCGTCTTGAAACAATGGGCTCTGGCGATTCTTCGCACCGTGATTGATCCAGAGTCTGGCGGAGCCGTCGAACTTAAGCCGCGCAGAGAGCTGACGGACGAAACCTACCCGGAATTCGGAGCCGATATAGCCTGAAGAGGCGTCGAAGCCGGGACGCTCCATCGTCGCGAACTGGGGCGCAACCTCGTAATAATAGTCCGCATAGTCTTCGCTGGCCCAGACCGATTTCCAGCGTAGCGTCCAGTCGTTGCGGGTACCGAACGCCTGGTCGAGCCGATATTCCAATTCCGGGTTAAACAGGATGCCGCGTCCGCTCGCATTCGAGCCATCGAAAGACACCGCGGCTCGCAATTGCAGCGCAAGTAGCAATTCGCCTTCCACAGCCGGGCGAGAATTGAGCTTGATTTCCAGCTCGGGACCGATCTCAAGCAGTAGATCCAGATCCGGCATGCCCTGCCGTACCGGGATGTCTTCGCTGTCCGCTCCAAAATTGACGTTGAAATTGATATCGAGATTGACGCGCGATCCGGCAAACACTCGTCCTTCGGCGATCTCGTCCAAGTCGTCACCGAAGTGCAAGCGGGATCCTCGATAGACCGGATACGGCAATGGTAGCAGCGTGAAGTTGTGGTCTGCGGCACCCGGGTAGACTGGCGAATAGCGGCCGAAAGCTGCGAAACGGAATTCCCACAGGGGCAACTCTTCGGCCGCTGGTGGTTGCGCGGCCGCGCTCTGGCTCGTGACTAGGATAACGGCCGTTAACGCTGCCTTGAAGTTCGATCTCGAGCGGCGCATTCGGATCAATGCGGACAGTGTGTCCACTCGACTAATTGGCACGTCAATAAGCCATCGCGTAACACTCGTGGCGCGGGTCCGCACCGGCGTTGCGGATCTGGGTGTTCAGATCGACCATGACGATCGTCGCGCATCCCGACAGACCCAGTGGCGGCGCTTGAAAAACTTCATGGCCTCGAGACGCCAGGTCTCGCAGGATCGCGATCGGCACCGTTATCTCGGCGTTGAGCCGGTTGAAGCCCGTGTCATGCGGCCAGAACGACGCGTAGAAGTGTAAGGTTTGAAATCGCGGCCATTCGATCGCTTCATGCAGGTTCGGGTACCAATCGTCCTTGAACTCGATGATATTCAGAAAAGTCTGCAATATGGTCTGTTCCTGATTATCGCCGCCTGGCGTACCGATGGCGAGAAACGGTTCGCCGTCATGCAGTACGAGAGTGGGCGTGAGCGAGTAACGCGGGCGTGAGCGTGGCCGCAATTGTGCGGCCCTGGTTTCGTCCAGCCAGAACTGCTCGCCGCGTACGCTCAATGCGATACCCGTCTCACCGAGAATAACCGAGCCACCAATCCAGCCACCGCTCGGGGTACTGTCGAATATGTTGCCGTCTTTGTCGATGACGGCGATGTGAGTCGTGTCCTTCGAGGCGCCGGGGTAGTCGATGCCGGCAAGCAGCTGGCTGCCGTCGAGTACATCGATACCGGCGATCCAATATTCCCAGTCGTCTACTTCGTTATCGAACGGTAGCGGGTTCCCCGCGAGAAACGATGAAGACGCCCGCTGCATGTCGATCAACTGCGCGCGTTGCTTCGCGTACTCCTTGGATAGCAAGCCTGCAGCAGGGATATCAACGAAGTCGGGGTCGGCGTAATACGTATCACGATCCGCGTAGGCAAGCTTCATGGCTTCGATAATTACGTGTATGTAGTCGGCACTGTTATGCCCCATCGCTTGCAGGTCGAAGTTCTCGAGAATATTGAGCATCTGCAACAGCACGGGGCCCTGGCTGTTGAACGACTGCTTATAGACGGTATAGCCCTTGTAGGTCGTACTGGTCGGTTCTTCCACGCGCGCGTAAAAGTCGGCGAAGTCATCTGCTTCGAACGGTGCGTCATGCGCTTGAAGGAAGGCGAGCATTTCCTGCGCAATATCGCCTCTATAAAATCGATCGCGGGCTGCCGTTATTCCCGCTTCACGACTTCGAGTCGAGGCCTCCCGCTCGGCGGCGACCATTCGCTTCAGTGTGTTCGCGAGTGTCGGCAGGCGGATGATCTCACCAGCCTCATAGGGTAAGCCGTTCGGCTTCAGCCAATAGCGCCGATTGTCGGGCCACTGTGAGATGAAGCGTTGCTCCCGCTGCAGGGCTCGAGCCGTTCGCGGCAGCAACGCGAACCCGTTTTCGGCGTAGTCGATGGCACGCGCGGAGACGGCCTCGAAACTCATAGTCCCCCAGCGCTCGAGCACGGTCAGCGCACCATGGATTGCGCCAGGCACCACGGCCGGATCGAGTCCCGCACCACTCAGATTTTTCTCCTCTGAGCGGTACCAATCGATCGTGGCGCCGCGTGGCGCCCAGCCCTGGCCGACAATCGATGTCACCTTGCCCTCATCGCTGGAATAGACCAGCACCAAGGCTTCTCCGCCGAGGCTGTAGAGATGCTGCTGCACGACCGCGCCGACGAACAGGGCTGCGATACCGGCATCGAACGCGTTGCCGCCACGGTGCAAGACCTCGAGCGCGGCGGCAGTCATTAGCGGGTGTCCGGCAGACACACCCGCGTTCGGCCCCATGACGGCTGGTCGCAGACCCTCGGGCACCACCGTGACGCGATTCATAAGTGTTTCCTGTGCGGCGGTCGGTTCGAGCGTCATGCATGCGGCGAGGATCCCGCAGAGCGATGCCAGCAGGATCGTGGGTGAGACTGATCGTGGCGGTTTGGTCATGGGCCTATGTATGGTCTCATACACTCGATCCCAATTCTTAAGGATTCTTAATCTCAAGTCTGCCGGGGCTCTGGCACAATACCTGGCTCGTTCGCATTCGCGAAGACATAGGCTAGGGACCGCCTGTTCGTCTTATGAAGTATATGACTCACCTCATCCCTGTTTTGCTGCTCCTAGGCGTAGCCTCTGTCACCGCCCAGGGCATCGATACTCTGCAGGGCTCCGAGGAACAAAAACGCGTGGAGATGATGCGGACGGATTCACCACCAATACTCGATGGCGTTCTGGACGACGCCGTTTGGTCTCAGGCGACGGTGATCGATGACTTTCATCAGTTCAGGCCGCTCGATCACGGTGAGCCCAGTGAGCGAACGCTGGTCTATCTGCTCTACGACGACAATTACCTGTATGTTGCCGCGCGCATGTGGGACAGCGAGCCAGACCAGATCAGGGCGCGGCAAATGGTTCAGGGCGAGAACACGCGCTGGGATGACAGCTTTTCGATCTATCTCGACCCGTTCAACAACAAACGTTCCGGATACCGATTTCAGGTCAACCCGAATAGCGTACGTGGCGAGGGGACGTTCGAGACGCCCACGCGCCTCAATTATAACTGGGAGGGGATCTGGTACGCAGAGGCCCGAATCAATGACGAAGGTTGGGTCGCGGAGATGGCCGTGCCCTTCAAGACCCTGAACTTCGATCCCAATAATCCGGACTGGGGTTTCACGCTCGAGCGAACCATCGCGCGTAAACAGGAGGATATTTCCTGGTCATCCTACAACCGAGCAGTAAACCCGGGCTCCGCAGGTCTAGTGACCGGGTTGACCGGATTGCAGCAGGGCAGGGGGCTCGATCTCGTGCCTTCCATTGTCACCACCGCGTCCAGGGATTTTACTACGGGCATTAGTGACAGCCAGACGGAGCCGGCGTTGGATGTGTTCTATAACTTCACGCCGTCGCTGACCGGTGTGCTGACGCTCAACACCGACTTTTCGGCGACCGAGGTCGATGATCAACTGATCAATCTGACTCGCTTCGGTCTGTTCTTCCCGGAGAAGAGAGATTTCTTCCTCCAGGATGTAGATATATTCGCTTTCGGCGAGTTGCGGCGTAACGGAATGCCGTTCTTCTCCCGCCGAATAGGCCTCAGTGATAGCGGACAGCCGGTCGATTTGAACGTGGGCGCGAAACTCACTGGCCGCGTGGGGCGCTTCAATGTTGGTGTTCTCGGCGTACAGCAGGATGAGTTCGATCAGGTTGACAGCAGTGATCTGTTCGTCGGTCGACTGGCAGCCAACGTGCTCAGAGAATCCAGCGTCGGTTTCATCGTGACCGACGGAGATCCGCGGACCAATCTTGATAACTCTCTACTGGGCGTTGATTTTCGCTATCGCAATACGAGTCTGCCGTCGGGCCACAGCCTGGAGGGCGAGTTCTGGTATCAGAGCTCGGACACGGAAGGAGTCGATTCCAAGGAGGATGCCTGGGGAATTCGAATCTCCTCGCCCAATACTGAAGGTCTCCGTGGTTACCTTGGGTATACGAGCATTGAAGAGAATTTCAACCCGGCGCTAGGTTTCGTCAACCGAAGAGATATCAATTACACGGAGGCTAGTCTCGGCTATACGAATCGGCCGGAACATCGCTGGCTACGCGCGCTGACGCACTCTGTGACATTTCGAAATTACGACAAGATATCGGGCGGTCTGGAGAGCCGCTTCCTGTTTATCGAGCCGTTCGAGATCGAAACGAACAGCGGTGATCAGTTTGGCACTGAGTTGACTCGAAATCGTGAGGTGCTGGTGGGTGCGTTCGAGATTTCCGCTGGTGTGATCATCCCACCAGGGGACTACGAGTTCGACCGTTACGGGATCGAGGTGTCCGGGGCCAACGAACGTAAACTTGCGCCTAGCTTTGAGGTGAACGCGGGCGAATTTTACGACGGCGATCGTATCGAGATGTCAGCCAAACTCGACTGGCGGCCGAATCGGCGGCTGTATCTTAGATTTGAGTACGAATATAACGACATCGAACTGCCGGGCGGGGACTTTATCACCCGTCTGATTCAGATCAATGCCGACGTTGCGTTCAACGTCAGGTGGTCGTGGCTCAATCTGCTGCAGTATGACAATGAGTCAGGATCCGCAGGTATCAACAGCCGGTTGCGCTGGAATCCCCGGGCGGGCCAGGATCTCTATATCGTCCTGAATTACGGCTTCAGTGCGGAGGGGGCGTTCTCCGGTCTCGAGTCGGAGCAGTCGCAGTTTTCGGTCAAGTATACGCAGACGTTCCGCTTCTAACGTTCACGAATTTGGGCAGCAAAGTTACCGGCTCAGGGCGGAATAGACGGCGTCGAGGTTCTTTCTCAATATTTGCTGTAGGCCGTCGGTGACCAGCTGGCGATTTTCAACCATGCCGGGATCACCGGTGTCGAGCACGACGAGCTCGGCGCCCGCAGCGCTGACGGCGCCCAGGATTGCATCGCTGGGCATCCATTTGTGAATTACAACTTTGATCTCGCGCTGTTTTAGGTGACTGGTTAGAAAATCCAAGTCGGCTTCGGTCCAGCGGATATCCTGTTTGATGAAATAGCCGTCGACATACAATCCCATATCGTTGGTCAGGTAGATAAAATCGCCGGTCAGGGCGAAGACGGTATCGGCACCGGCCTCGATCAGGCGATTTTGGTACTCATTGCGAAGATTCAGTAGCGACCATTTAAGGTCATCCAAGTTGCTGTGAATCGTCGTTTCGAAGTCGGGAAACAGCTCGATCAGGTCATGGGCGATGATGTCGCCCATGCGGATCGCATTCGAGAGGCTCAGCCAGAAATAGGGCGCAATCGCTGCACCGGCCGGATCGGTATCGGTGCCCCAGTCAACGTTAGAGACCGGCGTGTCTGCCAGAGCAACGCCAGGTGTGCTCAGCGACCACGGTAAGGCGGCATCGATATCGACGATGCGGATATTCGCATCGCGGGCGAACCGGTAGATCGGATCCCCGGGCAGGGCGTTGGTAACAGAAATCACTGCGGTCGCCGCAGCGAACGTAGGTGAGAGCGCCTCTGTTCGTCTGCCGATGTAGTCCTTCAGCAGCGACATCTGCCGGCCGTCCTGCGGTACGTTCAGCACTTGGATGGGCGTTTCGCGGGTCAGAGCGCTGGCAAGCGAATAAGTCGCCTGATTGCCCGTCAGTATCGTGATCTGTGGCTGATCTGCCGCCTGAATGTTAACCGCCAGCAGCGCAAGGATCGCTGTCGGTAAAGACCGCACACCGGTTAAGTACGTGATTAGCTTGGCCATAGCCTAAACTCCACAATGTCGCTGGACACTCCCGCGTCAGATGCTCGCTTCTCGATAGCGGGGCATCACCATGCGTATGATCATGGTCACGACGAAGATCATTGCCGCGGTGAGAATAATGGCTCCGCCAGAGGGAACCGGTAGATCCCAGCGCATTGGAGCGTAAATACCGATCAGACAACTGGCGGTTGAGAAAATGACGCTCCAGGCGACAAAACCTCGAATCGAGCGATTGAGATTGCGCGCGGCAGCAGCGGGAATCAGTAACAGAGCTTCGACCAGAACTGCGCCGACGATCTTGACGCAGGCGACGGTCAGAATGGTCACGAGCAGGACGAATACGTACTCGAGCAAATGGACGTTGATGCCGCGGACATGAGCGAGGCTGGGATTCAGACTGGCGAGCAACATCTGGTTATACAGCGGCAGGGCTACGCACGCAGTAATCAACGTCGTAACCAACAAGACATTCATGTCGGTGTCGTTCACCGTGAGGATCGAGCCGAACATCACCGTGTCGAGAATATGAGTATTTACTTTGGCTGAAACCCACAGCAGCGTCGTAGCACCTATCGCCAGAGAGATTGACAGAAACACGCCGATCAGCGTATCCGAGGACATCTTGGTTCGATTCTTGGAGAAGTTCAGGAGTAGAGCGAAGAGGATGCAGAAGCTGAACATCGATACATATGGTGCCGTGTAGGACTCGCCGATCATCACCCCGATCGCGACTCCGGTCAGCGCGGCGTTACCGATTGCCTGAGAAAAGAAGGCCATGCGTTTGATGACCACCATGGTTCCGATACCGCCGAGCAGTGGGCCCACGACGAGCGCACAGAGAAATCCGTTGACGACGAACTCGTAAAGAAATGTGTAGTGAATAATTCCCTGATCGGCCAGATTGATGATGTACTGGCGAAGCAATTCATAAAATGCGCTCATGATGTTAATTCGCCGTCGTGGCTTGTTTCTCGAACAGCTCCAAGCTCGGGAACAGATGTGCGGCGGTGCCGCTTGCAAGCACTTGCCGCGGGTCGCCGTCCAACAGGACTTTCCGGTCGATGTAGGTCAATGTGTCGGCGATCTCGTTGACCTGGGCGATATCATGATTGATCCAAACGACGGTTCCGCCCGCGTTGGTGAAATCTACGATCGAAGTCTCCAGGATTTTTCTGCCGGCCAGGTCGAGGCCGGTCATCGGCTCGTCGAGGACCAGCAGAGCAGGTTCGGGGATCAACGCCTGCGCGAACAGCACTCGTTGGCGTTCGCCACCGGACAGACTGCCGAGTATGGATTTGCTTTTGCTGGTCAGTCCTACCCGATCCAGCACCGCCGCAATTTGCGAGTGGCGCGAGCGGGCGATGCCAAGAAATACGGGGCGTCTCTGGCAGGTCATGCCCATGAAATCGCGAACGGTCACCGGCAGGGTTTTATCGAACTCGAGGGTCTGCGGCACATAGCCGATGACCCGGTTGTCGTGCCAATCGATCGTGATATTGCCGGAATGCGGCATCTGTCCCAGCATCGAGAGTATTAGCGAGGTTTTTCCACCGCCGTTGACGCCGATGATGCAGTGGATCTTACCGGGGCGAATCGAGAAACTGATGTCCTGCAGAATTCGAGTATTACCCAAGCTCAGGTTGACATTCTCAAACTTGATCGATGGGCCCTGCATGCGGAATTCCTTGCGGCGGCGATTCGATCACGACCGATCGTTAGCGGTGTCGTTAATGGCTTGAGCCAGCGTGTCCAGATTCTCGCGCATCTCGTCGATAAATTTTTCAGGCGTATAAGGGCCGCTGCTGATGTGTGAGATCGAGTACATTTCGACCCCAGTGGCGTCGCGGATGGTGTCCGAAAGCTTGCTGGCGAAATACTTCTCGGCGAACAGCACGTTAACGTGGGCGGCGTTGATCCGGTCGATGGTATCGGCCAGCTGACGAGCGGTCGGCTCGACGCCGTGGCGCGGCTCGATCACGGCCGTGACCTGCAGCCCGAGTTCCTGAAGTATGTAGTCATAGCCACTGTGCATGGTGGCGACGCGGAATTTCGATAGATCCGCACCGGTGATCTTCTCATCGAATTCCGCCCGCAGCTTGCGGATGTCGAGAGCGTACTGACGTGCGTTGTCTCGATAGAATTTGGCATTGTCGGGATCCAGTTCCCCCAGGCTGCGGGCGATTAAATAAATCTGCTGGATGGCTGCAGTCGTTGAAATAAAGGTGTGCGGATTGACGATTTTTTCCCCGCTGCTGTCACCGGCGATCGGGATAAGCGAGACTCCGTCATTGGCGTAAATCAGCGGCAGCTTGTCTTTCATTCCAGCGGCATCGAGAATCTCGAACGCCCATGAATCGTGACCTATGCCGTTGACGATGAGCACATCCATCGACGTAATGCGAATCATGTCGTTTGCTTGCGGCGCGTAACCGTGAGGATTGGAATCGGAATCGATCAGGGGGATTATCTCTGCGCGGTCATCGACAATATGGGCTACGAAACTGTAGTAAGGGTGCAAGGTGACACCGATCCTAAGCTCGGCGGCACGCGTCTGACTGGCGCCGATCATTAACAGCATGGTTGAAGCGATGCCGAGCGTTTTGAGAACTCTATGCATGGGGAAAACCATCTGCTTACTCTCCATAAATTTTCCTGACCTCTTGGTCCCCGGTGTAAGGCACAACTTCTCTCCAGCCGCGCAGAATCAAAGAGTCACGAAAGCCGCTCTCCGGCATGTCGACCAAACCCTTTTCGTTCCACCAGATAACGATGGCGTTGGTGTTGGTAAACCCGGCATGAACGTGGCCGATCACCAA
>SMWC01000111.1 GCA_004357505.1 Gammaproteobacteria bacterium
AATTCACCTTGATTCTCAAGATAGATAAACGATTCACGTGCGCCGGATGAAAAATCCGGATAAAAAGAACTGACGACGATATCCAGATCACCATCGTCATCGAAATCAGCCGACTTTGCGATAAACGCGCCATATAGCGGATAGAAAAAAGCTTCCTCGAACTGATAGTCACCGCGATTCAGGTAGATTCGGACTCCATGATAGTTCTTGTTCGTGTTGTACGGATCTGAATCAACGTTATCTCCGTTTACGACCAGGACATCCATCGCACCATCGGCGTTGAAATCCTGCAACTCGAAATAGGTATGGCCATACGCCGGGTGCGTGACAAAGATCGTGTGAAGTTCGAATTCATTGCCGCCCTGATTCTCAAGAATATGCAGCCCTTCTCGAGCGTCCGACAGCAGAATCATGATGTCGAGCAGCCCGTCTCCGTTAAAATCGTAAGGCTCGGTCTTGACGGCGCCAGGAAGAGCGACGAGCACGTGCTCCTGATAACTGCCGTCGGGCTGCGACTCATACCAGGAAACGTTGCCTGCAATCGCGCCAAATCCAGAAACAATAAAATCCACCTGGTTGTCACCGTTCAGGTCCAGTACGTTCATATCCGCCATGCGGAAGAGGTTATCGATGACGACTTCGAACTCAGCGGCCGCAATGGACTGATCGGTCAACTCGATCGCAGCGATATGCGCCGGTCCCGCCGCCGACGGCCTCGTCGCCAGCAGATCACCGATCGAGCCCACGTAGGCCGTATCACCAACGAATTCGATATCGATCGGCGAGATAGCCCGCGGTGCGCGCATCGGCCCCGCCTTCACGCGCCCGTCCCCATCGAGTATCGTCAGCGTCTGCGCCACCGCGTCACCGATATAGATTTCGCTGGTGGATTCTCTGATACGAACCAGCGTCGTTACGGCGACCGGTATCGGATAATTCGTCTCGATGATCTCGAACATGGGTAGCTGCCAGCTTAATTCGGGTCTATCTGCCTGCGGCAACGCATCGGCCGGTGCCGACTCGATGTAGTAATGCCGAAGCGCAGCCCACTCGCTTTCCTCCAGGGCCGCTTCACTTCGCAACACGTTCTCGCGTTCCAGTACTTCGAGACGAGAGAAAACGTTTTCCTGAACAAAGTCGGGATGATCGGCAAGGTAGTCCAGATTCCTCATGCCAAGCCAGTAACCCATGTAACCAAGGGCCGGCTCCCAACTTCTCTTCGGTAGAATGTCAGGGGCCGGTTGCAGATGGCAAGTACCACAGTACAGTCCCGCAAGCTCTTCCCCGTGCGCCATCAGGCGTTCGTAGGCACGCTCCTCGGTCCAACGCTGGAATAAGCCGGCGGCGGCGATAGCGCCCCCAATCCCCAGGATAACCATGATCCCGAGCGCGGCTGGCTTAGGCACACTCATCGCTTCGCACCAGCCTCAGGCGGAGTCGTCTGAGGCCGGACGTCGGTCCTGTCATATTTTTCATCCTGCCGGCCCAGAGTCGATGCCGAAAGTTTAGACCCGCCTATTGCCAGCGGCAAGACTGGCCCGTGCGACCGAACGCTTTCGGCCTGCCGTTTGTCCAAGCACTCTCACAACCCTCCTAAGACATTGAGTTCGAGGAATTTTTGGCTGGTAGATTGGTCATAATATCGACGGCCGGATAAATGATTCGGGCGGGACAAGCTACCCTACTAATTCATGCCTCAAGTCGTACAATGGAAATCATGCGGATCAGCCGGCATCGCAGTATTGCCACAGGCTTACTCGGAGTGCTCGCGGGCACTTACCTCGTTGGATGCGCGTCCGTTGTCACAATCGAAGCCGAGTTTCCGACGCCCGTCGTCGAAACGCTCCCGGTGCGCATCGGCCTGATTTTCGATGAAGCGCTGACGAGCTATGAATACTACGAGAAAATCCCACAGCAAGCGACCTGGACGATTTATCTCGGTAATGCCAACGAAACCATGCTCGGCGGACTGTTCGACACGATGTTTGTCGAGACCCGCGCGGTAGACGCAGTGCCGCTCACGCCAACCGATCTCTATAACCTGGACGGTGTACTACGGACAGAGCTGGAAAAATTCGAGTTCGAGGTTCCCATCAGTAAACGTGATGAGTTCGTGGAAGTCTGGATGCAGTATCGGCTGACGCTCTATGAACCGGATGGCGCCCTGATCGTGGAATGGCCCGTGAGTGGCTATGGCAAATCGGAGACGGGCAAGAGTGAAGAAGCGCTCCACCGAGCGACAGTCGTCGCCATGCGCGAAGTCGGCGCGGCCATTTCAACGCGATTCGCCGAGCAACCAGAGATTGAGTATTGGCTACAGGAGAGGCGTAATGCGGCTGCGTTGTCGGCAGACTTTCCGCTCACCAATTAACGTCGCGCAGACGCAGAAGCTCTGCGTCGGGCTGGTCTTGGCAACCTTCCTCAGCGCGTGCGGTGTGACCGCGCGGATAGAGCCCTATAAGCAGACGAACAGCGTCATCAGGGAGGGTGAGCAGGTTGTCGTCCTCGCTCGCAAGCACCATGCAACGCATGAGGCGGAAGCCGAATTCATCGAATGCATTAGTAAGGGCCTCGCCAAGGGCCGCGATGGTCTCGAGGTTCACTCCACTACCGCATTCGAAGACCAGCTCTATCCGTGGTTCGAGCCATCCCTGGCGCCATTGAATACGGACGAGTTGACCGAACTATTGGAGAAGCCCGGCGTTTTGGAGCGCGTCGAGGCCACGGGTGTTCGCTTTGTCGTGTGGCTGGACGGCTCCACGGATAGAACGGCCAGTGGCGGTGGCATCACCTGTGCTGCCGGCATCGGCGGCGCCGGCTGCATAGGACTTGCCTGGTGGGAAGATGACGCTCGCTACGATGCGACGATCTGGGATCTGGAGTCGCTCACATCCGCCGGCACGATCTATGCCGACTTCCTCGGCCGCTCGGTCATGCCGGCCATCATCATACCGATCCCGCTGATTGTCAGGCCCCGGGCGCGGGCCTGTAAGGGCCTGACCGAGCAACTCAAAAACTTTCTGACGACGCCCTACGGCTACGGGCCCGGCCCCGAACTCGGCTAGCGATCGCGCGGCGCGCTGATCTCCGTCGCGGCAGCGGAAGCTGCCGGCTGTGTCGTTGCACTGCGCCCTCCAGGAATCCTACACTCGTCGCCAACTTCCCGCAGCTGGGCACTCGATGAACGACCGTCATGACTTAGAGCTCATTCTCCGATCAGGGGTACCTATCGTCGTTATCGAGACGGTCGCCGAAGGACGCGTCCTGGAACTGCTTCGCAAGCTCGTGACGGCAAGTCCGGCGGACGGTTACCGACCGCTGTTCAGATGGTCGGTGACCGACGGCCTGCAACGCCTGGATCTCGATCTCGAGCCGCAACGACACAATGTCGAACCAGCGAACGTCCTAGGCCATATTCGCGCGGTGGAGCAACCGGGCATCTATGCATTGCTGGACTTTCATCCCTACCTCGAGGATCCCGTCAACATTCGGCTGCTAAAGGACATCGCCGTGGATGCCGCGAAGACGGGCAAGACAGTCCTGCTGATCAGCCATGAGATCGAACTGCCGACCGAGCTCAAGAGTTTTAGCGCGCACTTCAAAATGAAACTACCGGGCGCTGAGCAACGCAAAAAAGCGATCGAGGTACTTATCGTCGAGTACCGCAAGCAGCATCCCGGACAGGAGCTAGCAGTTGACCCCAAGGCGCTCGATCTACTCGTCAAGAACCTCCGTGGCCTGACACTCACCGATACCGTGCGCCTCGCCAAGAATGCGATCTACAACGATGGTGCAATTACGGCGAGCGATATTCAATCCGTCATGCGGGCCAAGTACGAGCTACTGAATCGGCACGGCGTCCTGAGCTACGAATACGATACGGCCGCATTCGCCGATGTGGCCGCGTTTCGCCAACTCAAGGTCTGGCTGAATCAACGCAAGCTCGCGTTCTCGAGCAACAAACCCGAAAAGCTCGACTCGCCCAAGGGCATCTTGCTGATCGGTGTCCAGGGCTGCGGCAAGAGCCTCGCAGCCAAAGCAGCCGCCGGTGTCTTCGGGATACCTTTGCTCCGATTGGATTTCGGTACTTTGTACAACAAATATCATGGCGAGACCGAAAGGAACTTACGCGAGTCACTGCACACCGCAGAGGTAATGAGCCCCTGCGTGCTTTGGATCGATGAGATCGAGAAGGGTCTGGCGAGCGGCCAGGATAACTCGGGCACCTCGAGACGTGTCCTGGGAACTTTCCTGACCTGGATGGCGGAGCGAGATTCCGACGTGCTTGTGGTCGCAACCGCCAACAACATCTCGGAATTGCCTCCTGAGCTAGTCAGGAAGGGACGGTTCGATGAGATTTTCTTTGTCGACTTACCCTCGCCAACCGCTCGCGGCGAAATTCTTAGCATCCATCTGGAAAAACGGGATCTCGATGCCGGTCAGTTCAACCTACCTGAACTCGTCGATCTGACCGATGGTTTTTCAGGCGCTGAGATCGAACAGGGAATCGTCTCGGCGCTCTATGCCGCTCACTCACTAGGTCAGGAACCTCGAGCTGCTCATGTTGCGAGCGAGTTCCGCAAGACGCAGCCGCTGTCGGTCGTTATGGCCGAACGTGTGACGGCGTTGCGAGACTGGGCTCAGGGACGAACCGTGCCGGCAGACTAGTGGTCCAAAGACTAACTTGATGGGCCATGATCCCAGTCTGCGCCTACGTGGTGTGGCATCATCGTCTCGCACCCCGGTTGAATCTATTCGGAACAGAGCGCGGATGAAATCTTGGCTGAGAAAGGAGCTACTGCTTGCTGTCGCATTCTTAGGCTGTGGCTTGCTGCCGTTACCAGTCTTGGTCTATTGGGTCGGCATCCGGGTCGTGGGTGAGTACTCCCCCGAGGGCGGGCTTTGGGACCTGATCTGGCATGTCTGGACGGATCTGGCGGCCGGTCGCTTACTGGCCTGGATGCTCGTCGCCAGCCCGTATCTGCTCGTCCAACTGCTGCGCCTAGGCCGAGCACTGTGGCGACGCACGCCAGGTGTGAGCGACGTCACAGTTTCTGATACAAATCAATAAATTATAGCCAGTATAGCCGGTATAATACCGATCGTTACGAGTGAATCTTGGGAAGCTGACTCGGGTGAGACTAGATGCTTAGATTTCTCCAGCGCCTACTGGGATGGAATACGCATCCTACTGCGTTGAATCCGGAGGGTGCCGAGCGCCGCCGAGTACCCCGGACGACGGTGTCGTCCGTGCTCACCGATTACACGTCACAGCCGGCTACAAACACGGATGCCGAAACCGCAAAACCGGGTGTAAGCACCAGAGACCCTCAGCTGAGCATGAATAAGCCCGGGGAAGGTAATGGAGACGCCGGTATCGCCGCAGAGGAGAACCACTCGACCGCCTGGGATAAAGCCAAGGAATGGCGCAATGGCTGACCGCCAGCCCACTGCCGGCATCGCTTGCGCCGAGCCAGCCACGCCCTGACGCTACTCCTGCCGGGCCTGCCCCGGTCAGACGTGATGTGCCCTCACACACACTGCCGACCTCCTCCCAGAACACCCGACGTGCACGCTCAAATGGCCCTGATCCGCTGTCGCCAGCAAGAAACTACGATCGACTGGCATGGTCAAAGTGAGAAGATCGTGACTGTGTTTGAATTTTGGCCATGTTATCCTTCCCGCGTTCGAAGCAGGGCCACCATTCGGCAGTATCGTGGTTCGCCGCCCAAGGCAGGTTGAGGAGGTACCGTGAGAGAAATAACACGATGGTGGACTGGTGGTGCCGCATGTCTTGCGCTAAGTTTTGCGAACGCAGCAACGACGGGTCCCGATGC
>SMWC01000112.1 GCA_004357505.1 Gammaproteobacteria bacterium
ACGGCGCAAGTGTCAGAGCCACGATGTACCTGACGCTAGCGGCGAAGGCTCGCGCACTGATGAGCGGCAGATATCATGTCACCCAAAACGACATCACCTCGCTGGTTTTGCCGGTACTGAGGCACCGGGTGCTCACTAACTATTATGCGGAATCCGATAGTGTCGATGTGGACGATATATTGTCACAGCTCGTGGAATCACTGCACGTCCCCGATCGCCAGGCCCAAGCCAGCTAAGACCGCGCTCCGCTGTAGATGAGTGCAAGAACCTCAGGAACGCCACGGCAACTCCTCGATCCGAAGGTACTGGCGAGTCTGTCGAACCTTGAACTCGTCGCGCGTGCGGCCGTGCATGGCTTTCTCAATGGCCTGCATCGTTCCCCGTTCTTCGGTTTCAGCCAGGAGTTCGCGGAATACCGACCTTACGCGGAGGGCGATGACCCGCGATTCATCGACTGGAATGTTTACGCTCGCACCGACCGAACCTATATCAAGCGATATCTCGGCGAGACCAATACGCATTTGGTGATACTTCTGGATGCAAGCGCCTCGATGGGTTTCGGCTCCGGTGCGGTTAACAAGCTTCAGTATGCGAAGTTTCTCGCCGCGACGCTGGCCTACCTGGCTACGCGTCAGCACGATGCGGTGGGTCTGGTCGTCTTCGACGACGAAGTGCGGGAGCATCGTCCGCCCTCATCGCAGCCAGGCAAACTCAGTAGCGTGCTGCATGCAATCGACCGCGCGACACCAGGTACCGGCACCGATCTGGGCGTGCCATTTGAGCGTTTTCGGCAGTACCAATCGGGGCGCGGGCTGGTAGCGGTCATCTCGGATTTCTATTGCGATCCAGAAGAGATGATCAAGAGCGTTCAGCCGCTGGCTTATCAGGGCCAGGATGTCATCCTGTTCCAATTATTGGACCCGCAAGAACTCGAACCGGATTTCAAGGAATCGGTGCTTCTGGAGGACATGGAGAGCGGTGAGGCGATGGAGGTCTCGCCGATATTCATGCACTCGCGTTACCGGGAGCGTATCAAGAAACACATCGCCGCACTCAGCGATGCCGCTGCGGGGGCGGCGGCTGATCACACGATGGTGAGTATCGTGGAGCCTTTGGATACCGCGCTGCGTAACTACTTGCTCTTCCGCCAACGGCGGGGATGATCATGGCGATGAAGATATGACGCTGCTCGCCCCAGTATTTCTCGTCGGCCTATTCGCCGTGGGATTACCGCTCTGGTTGCACCGTTTATCGTCGGAAAATCCCAACCGCCAGCCGTTCAGCTCGGTCATGTTTCTTGAGCCCGGGGAGCCGCGGCGCGTTTTAGCGAAGAATCTGCAATATCTATTACTGCTCGCGTTACGGATAGGTATTCTGGCTCTTCTGGCATTGGCATTTGCGCGACCAGCCTTACTGGGATCCGCGCAGACGCTGTTCGGCGAAAGCGCGAGTCTGCATGTCATCGTCATGGATGTCTCCGCCTCCATGAGATACGGTCAGCGCTGGGCACGGGCGCAAGATATCGCCGCAGAGATCATCGACGACCTGGACTCGACCGACCTGGGTCAGCTCGTTGCCGCAGGACGATTGATTCGCGTACTGGAGGCGCCGTCTCTGGACCGGGCAAGTTTGAGGCAGGGGCTCAACCTGTTGGAGCCCGGGTTATTCCGTATCGACTACGGCCAGATCATCAGCGCCATGGACGGGATCCTGAGAGGCGCCGAGTTACCCGTCGTGCTGCACCTGGTCACCGATCTTCAGCAGAACTCATCGCCGACTCGGTTTGCGGACTTGATTCCGCAGACGTCTCTGGAGCTTCGATTGCATGACGTCTCAGTCGCGGGAGAGGCGAACTGGGGCATAGATGGTCTGGGCTGGTCAGCCGCTTCGGCGGAGGTGACCGTCGGCATTCGCGGCTATGGCACTGCGGCTGCGGAGATGACGGTGTTACTCGAACTCAATGGCGATGCGGTGGCGAGCCAGCTCATCGCGGTGCCTGCCGGAGCAGCTGTCCGCCTGAATTTCGACGGTTTGGAACTCAAGTCGGGCGCCAACCGTATCCGCGCACGGCTCACGCCCGGCGATTCGTTAACGGTCGATGATGAGCGAGCGTTGGTCGTGAGACGCCCGAGTCCAAGTCCTGTGCTGCTCGTTGCCGGTGACCCGCGCGGCCGCGATGCGCTGTTCATCTCCGCGGCGATGGATACGTTGCCGGAACGCGCCTGGCAAATCGAACAGATCGTACCGGCAGCGATGCCCGAGAAGACGCTCGCGGACTACCTGTTGGTCATCGTCGGGGATGGCGGGGCGCTCGCGGCAGAAAATTCGGCGCAACTGCGGGATTATATCGTTGCCGGCGGCGCACTCTTAATGGCGTTGGGTCAGCGTGCGGTCGGGCTGGATCAAGTGCCGATAACCAACCAAGAGTTGCTCACAGTCTCTCAATTCGGAAGGGTCTCCAGCGATTACGCGACCGTCGGCAATCTGGATCGGACTCACCCAGCCCTGAGCGCTGTCGACGATCTGCGCTCGGTGAAGTTCTTTCGTTATTTAGCGGTTGTGCCTGACGGGTCCGATAGTGTCCTGATCCGACTGGATGATGGCACACCGTTATTGATTGAACACCTGCTCGGTGACGGTCGGGTCTTGTTATTTACCTCTTCTCTGGATCGGCAGTGGAATGACCTGCCTCTGAAGCCGGTCTTTGTCACGTTGGTGGCCGAGCTCTCGGCGTACCTGACCGGCGGTTTAGCGCTGAGCAGTGAAGCGAGCCTCGGTAGTACGCTGTCACCACGTGCGGTCGGCCTCGCCGGTGGACAGATCTTCGACCCCGATGGCAACAAGGCGCTCGGCCTCGCTGGTACCGGATCGGGGGACGAAGTCCTGCTCGACCAGACGGGTTTCTACGAGATCGTGGGCGCAGGCCAGACGGAACTAGTCGCCGTCAATGTGGATCCAAGAGAATCAGACCTGACACCGATGGAGTCCAATACCGTCTCGCGCTGGCTGGCCCTGAGTCCCGGAACCTCTCGGAACGTGCCCAGCGCTGCACTCGGCGTGGTGGAGACGCCGCCTACACCGATCTGGCCATGGCTCCTGGGGCTTCTGGCCGTGATCGTCATCGTGGAATCCTGGGCTGGAAACTGGCATCTTAGGGTCCGGAGGGGCATCGCCGCATGACGATACAGGCACAACTGGAGAGCTATTTAAACGAGTTCCGTCGCCGCCTCGGAGCTTTGATCATCGCTCGTGGTGCCGCCGCCTTGTCGATTGTTGCGCTAATCCTCACGCTGGGCGCCGTGTATCTGGGTACACGCCAGGCATTTGCCAATGAACTCATGGTTAGTGCGCGCCTGGTCCTCGTGTTGCTGCTGACCGGCCTCGTCGTCGCGCTGTTGATCTATCCGCTGCGAGCGCTGCGCCGTACCGAAGGTGTGCAGGACATCGAGCGGCGCGCGCCGGACTTCGACGGCCGTGTTGAAACCTATCACGGGCTCGTCAAGGCGTCTGAGCAAGCCGCACAGCGTTCGCCGTTTCTAGGCTTACTGGCCGAAGATACCTTGAAGATTGCCAGGCGCATCCCGGTCGCCTTACGCGTGCCGCACTGGGAAATTTCCGTGCCTACAGCGGCAGCAGTAGTCGCCCTGGGGGCGTTGTTGTGGTTCGCGGCATTCGGTCCGGATAACTGGCGCTACGGTGTGCGTCACCTTTGGGCCGGGTGGGCGATCGCCGACACGCTGCCTCCACAACGTATCATCGTGAGCCCTGGCGACGGCGCAGTCCGACGTGGCGGCGACCTGCTGATCATGGCACACGCTGAGGGATTCGATCCCCTGGAGGCTGAGGTATTCGCGCTATTCGAAGGCAGCGACACCTGGGAGAGCGCGCCCATGGAAGTCGCAGAGGAGGACGGCTTCGACTTCAGATTCTTCGCGCTGCGTGAGCCGATGCGCTATTACGTGATGTCGGCGGGGATACGCAGTAGAGAGTTCGAGATCGACGTGGTCGATCTTCCCCGCATCAACAATATCAAGCTGACGTACCACTATCCCCGGTGGACGCAGCTCGAAACGAAGACGGACGACCCGGGCTACGATATCCGCGCGGTGGCCGGCACCGAGGTGGAGGTCGAGATCCGTACCGATCAGCCGCTTGGTGATGCGGAGCTTGTCGTCAACGGTGACAGCTTGACGATGACTGCCGAAGGCACGGTCGCAACGGCGACGCTGGAGGTCGCCGAAGAAGGCGAGTACTTCGTCTCCACGCTCTTCAACGGTGAGCCGGTACGACTCTCAGACACCTATTTTATCGATGTGGTGGCGGACGATCGGCCGGTGGTCCAGGTTCTCAAGCCTGGTCGCGATTGGCGCGCCAGCAATATCGAAGAAGTCTTGGTGCGTATCCAAGCCAGCGATGACTTCGGATTGGAGCGGCTGGAGCTGCACTACGCTGTCAACGGCGGGGAATGGCAGGTCACGCAACTCGACGTCGAAGGCGACTACGTCGTCAGCGAAGAGATTCTCTATCTTGAGGACATCGATACGCTCGATGATTCTGAGATTTTGGACTTCTTCAGCGGGCAGGCGCCGGAGGTGGCCGACACCGGCTACACCGGCTTGGAGCCCGGCGATCTGATTTCCTATTTCGCCGAGGCTCACGACCGAGAGTCGTCGATGCGGACAGACTTGTACTTCGTTGAGGTGCAACCTTTCGAGCGAAGCTTCTCACAGTCGCAGGCCGGTGGCGGTGGCGGCATGGGCGGCGCTGGTGAGCAGAGTGAGATTTCACAACGGCAGAAAGAAATTCTCGTTGCGACCTGGAATCTGATTCGTGAGCAAGACGATCAGGCTGGTTACCAGGATGAGCAGCAGATTGAGGACAATGGTGCGCTGTTGGCCGAAATGCAGCGCACGCTCGCTGAGCAGGCTCAAACATTGGCTTCGCGTACCAGGGCCAGGCAACTCACCAATGCGGACGAGCAAATTCGGAGCTTCGTGCAGAGCCTGGAGAGTGCGGCCGAGGCGATGCTGCCGGCGGCCGAGCGTTTGATCGACGTGGAGTTCGAGGAAGCGATTCCTTCCGAGCAAGTGGCGCTGCAATATCTTCTGAAGGCGGAATCGATCTTCACCGACATTCAGGTCGCGTTTCAGCAAGGCGGCGGCGGTGGCGGCGGTTTCGCCGGTCGTGATCTCGCCGAGCTGTTCGAGCTTGAGATGGATCTGGAGAAGAATCAGTACGAGACCGAGTCGGCTGTCGCCTTCGACAGTGCCGAAGAACAAGAGGTTGACGAAGCGATTGCCAAGCTCCAGGAGCTGGCGCGACGTCAGGAGAACCTGGCGCGGCAAACGAACCAACGCAACGAGCTCACCGAGGAAACGCGCTGGCAGCAGGAACAGCTGCGCCGCGAGACCGAGGAACTCCGCCGTGAGCTAGAGCAACTGCAGCGTCAGGCAGCCGCGAATCAGCAGCAGTCTGGGCAGCAGTCCAGTGCTACGCCGGGCAGCCAGGCGAATGGTGGTGCGCAGGGCGAGCAGACGGCCGAAGCCATTCGACAGCTCGACGATGCGCTCCAGGCCATGGCTCGAGCCAGCGGCCAGGGTGGTGAGAATCTCGATACCGAGCAGACGAGGCGGGCGATCGAGGAAGCCAGACGACAACTCGATCGCGCGCTCGAGCAGCTAACGGCGCAGCGGCAGGCGGTTGCCGAGGAGGCATTCTCCGACCTGTCCGGTCGTTCCGGCGAGCTGTTCGAAGAACAGCGACAGATCGCGGCCGAGCTGCAACAAGTTGCCCGCCGCTACCTCGAAGGGCGTGAGCGCGGCCAGACCCTGCGCGACATTCTCAGTCCGGAAGAGGCCTACGACCTCGAGACACGCAAGTTGGCGATGCAACGCGAGCTCGAAGCACTCGAGCGGAACATTCAAACAGTGGCACAACAATTCCGCGGCCAAACGCCCGGTGCGAGCGCAGAGTTACAAGATACGCTTGTAGATCTGCAGCAATCGCAAGCCATCGCGCGGCTCGGTGATGCGGCCACCCGGATTCGCTACGATAGAGCCTACGAAGCAGCCGCA
Organism: Gammaproteobacteria bacterium; assembly: GCA_004357505.1. Classification (GTDB taxonomy): domain Bacteria; phylum Pseudomonadota; class Gammaproteobacteria; order Steroidobacterales; family Rariloculaceae; genus SMWC01. The sequence continues at coordinate 6,075 of SMWC01000112.1, forward strand.
TGGGAGGGCATTACGACGAATGCACTCGACGACCTGCAACGCGGCACCGAACGTGCCTTGGCGCTCGCTTCCAGGGAAGCCGGCAAGGGCGTGCGGCCCGAGCCGGACCCAACGGCTGAGTTACGTGCGGAGTTGCAGAGTCTGCGGCGGGAACTCGCCCAATTCTCGCTGGCTGGTGGTCAAGGTCAGCAGGGTCAGGACGGTCAGCCCGGCCAGGGTCAAGCGCAAGGCGGCCAGCCCGGGCAACAGGGCGGCGGTGCGTTCGGTGGTAACCGGTTCGGTGGAGGCGGCGATCTTTACGATCCGACTCGCCGAGGTCTCGGTGTCTGGGACCCGGTCGGCATTGCGACATTCGATGCCAATAGTCAGGCAGAACTCGAGGCTCGACTCGAAGAGGCTGGACGGGACTTGCTGCTCTTGGGGTCGCGTCTACGGGCCGAAGGGCTAACTGCTGAGGAGCTTGAGGCGGTGCGACGTCTCGGTGATTCCCTGCGTCGTGGCCTGACGGGCAACCCCGAGTTACTCGAACAAGAATTCCTCGCTATGCTGGGTCTGGTCGAGCAGTTGGAGTTGCAGCTTGCCCAGAACGCGTTGGGCGTGGCTGAGTCCGGGGTGCGAACCGAGGCGCCAGCCCAGGTGGCGCAGGGTTACCAGGACGCAGTGGCAGAATACTTTCGCCGCCTCAGCCGCGCCGAGCCGTAAGCCTAAGCAGGCCTCACGCAGCGGGCGTGGCAGCTGCAGTGCGGTGTTGCCGTTTCGCTGTCAATGCAAAGAATCCTTTAGTGTCGCGGGTTTACGCGCTTCTACCGGCGCAATCACTAGTACATGGTGAGATAATTGGCGCCCGGATCGACGCTAGGAATCATGCTGATAGGTACGCTGCGAACGGCGTTGAATTTATGATGGCAGAACACTCAGAGGCAATCATCGTGACGCGCAATCTGCAGCGGCGCTACGATATGGGCGGCGAGGTTATCCACGCCCTGCGCGGCATCGATCTACAAATCGATCATGGCGAGTACGTTGCGGTCATGGGTCCGTCGGGTTCGGGCAAATCGACGCTAATGAACATGATCGGTTGCCTGGATACACCGGACGGCGGTAAGTATTGGCTCAATGGAGAACTGGTTTCAGACATGAACGACCGGCAGCTTGCACGAATCCGCAACTCCGAAGTCGGCTTCGTGTTCCAATCATTTAATCTGTTGCCTCGAGCGAATGCGCTGCACAACGTGGAGATGCCGCTGATCTACGGTGGCATGAAGCGCAAGGAACGACTGGAGCGCGCTGCCGCGGCGTTAACGCGCGTGGGACTGGCCGATCGTATGACCCACCGGCCCAACGAGATGTCGGGCGGCCAGCGCCAGCGGATCGCGATCGCGAGGGCACTCGTAACCGAGCCCAGTATCCTTCTCGCCGACGAACCCACAGGCAATCTGGATACAGCAACGGGGCAGGATATTTTGGCGCTGTTCGATGAGCTTCATGCGGCGGGTCACACGATCATACTCGTTACTCACGAGGCGAATGTTGCGGAACATGCGGCGCGCTCGATAACTCTCCGCGACGGTTCGATCGAAAGAGATCAGCGAATGACAACGAGGAGTCATTGAGAATGCGAGTTTGGCTAGGAATTGCGATCGTGCTTGCGGTCGGAGCGTGCGACTCGGAGCAACCGAACTCGCTGGCGCCGATCTACGATACGGTGCCGGTTGAGACTAGAGCCATTGAGGTGACGGTGGATGCGGCTGGCGTGATCGAGCCTGAGGTTACGGTCGAGGTAAAGTCGAAGGCGTCCGGTGAGGTTCTAGCCATCCATGCTGAGACTGGCGACGTCGTCGAGGCCGGTTTCCTGCTCGTCGAGATAGACCAGCGCACGCCGCGGAATCGGCTCGCCGAGGCTGAGGCTTCCCTGGTGGCAGCCAAAGCAAGACGCACTATTGCGATCACCCAGGAGGAACGTTCGCAGACGCTCTTCGCGACGGGAACGTTGACCGAAACGGACTACGAGCAGAGCCAACTGGAGCTTGCCAATGCTCAGGCCCAGGTGATCGGCATGGAGGTCGCGTTGGAGAATGCAAAAATCGCGATGGATGACACAAAAATACGCGCGCCGATCACCGGAACGATCATTGAGCGGCACGTGGAGCCGGGGACCGTCATCTCGTCCCCGACCCAGGATGTTGGCGGTGGCAGCATCCTATTGAAGATGGCGGACCTGAGAACGGTGCAAGTTCGAACACTGGTTGACGAGACCGATATCGGCAAGATCAGGCGGGGTATGTCGACTCGCGTGACGGTTGCGGCTTACCCGAACCAACCCTTTGACGGTGAGGTTCTAAAGATCGAACCTCAGGCAATCGTTGAACAGAACGTGACGATGTTTGCCGTCTTAATCCGCCTGGACAACGATGGCGGGCTGCTCAAGCCCGGCATGAATGCCGAAGTGGAGATTCGAATTGCCAACCGGGAGTCAGTTTCCGCAGTACCAACGATTGCGTTACGTGCCGAGAGCGATATTCCCACGGCTGCGCTGATGCTGGGCCTCGCTGAAGCTGAACTTCGTGAAATACTGGCCGAGAGTGCGGCGGTGGGTTCAACGGCTCGTCGAAACTTCACGGCTCAGCAACCG
>SMWC01000113.1 GCA_004357505.1 Gammaproteobacteria bacterium
AGCCTGCCGTGGCTGTCATGGCTCGGGCCCTACGTTTGGCTGCAAGCGATCATCATCGTCGTCGTCAGTCTGGCTCTCGCCGTTGCCTCTGAGAGGCTCATCGTCACGACCATCGGAAAGCTCGCCAAAAAAACCCAGAGTCAACTTGACGACCGGATTATTGAGGCGCTAAGACGGCCACTTTTCGTCAGTATCTTCTTCATCGGCCTCGCCGTGGCAACCTACCGGCTGGAACTCGCGCCGACTCTGACGAGCGTCACGCTGGCGTGCCTGGGCACGATCGCGACGTTCATCTGGTTGGGATTTCTGATCCGACTGGCCGGGGAGGTGTTGGCGATCCTGAGCCGAATCAGCGGCAGATACGAGTTCGTGCAGCCGAGCACGCTACCGTTGTTCGACAACTCGGCCAAGCTCATATTGATGCTGGGCGCGCTGTATTTCATCTTTCTGGCCTGGGGCATCAATGTCAGCGCGTTGCTCGCCTCAGCCGGTATCATCGGCTTGGCCTTGAGCTTTGGCGCCCAGGACGCGCTCGCGAATATCTTCGGCGGCATGTCGATTCTCGCAGACCGTCCATACCAGGTCGGTGACTACATCACCTTGGACACCGGCGAGCGAGGTGAAGTCACCCACATCGGTCTGCGTAGCACACGCCTGCTGACCCGCGATGACGTCGAAATCAGCATACCGAACAGCGTGATGGGTAACGCGAAGATCGTCAACGAGAGCGGCGGTCCCTACCAGAAGTTCAGAATTCGTATCAAGGTGGGCGTTGCTTACGGTAGCGACCTGGACGAGATCGAGCAGGTTCTCGTGCAAACGGCCATAGACCATGAGGAAATTTGCGACACGCCCGAGCCTCGCGTGCGTCTGCGCGGGTTCGGCAGCTCAAGCTTGGATTTCGAACTACTGGCGTGGGTGGAGCAGCCGGTGTTCAGAGGCCGCTTGGAACACGAGCTAAACTGTGCAGTCTATAAAGCCTTCGCTGCGAACGGCATTGAGATTCCGTTCCCGCAGCAAGACCTGCATATCAAGACCCCGAACCCGCAGCTCCCGTTGTAGGATTTGCGTTATCGCGGTACTCGATCCCGGCCGGCAGCGAGATCTCCCCAAGCATGGGCTCGGGCACGAGCTCGAGACGCCGCGCGCTCGCTGGGAGTTGAACGTAGGGCAGCGCTACCGAAGCAGAGGGCGGGAGCTCGATAAAGTCGAGCGTCGCCGCTGACGGCTCGGCGTAACCAAGCTGCGTGGCCTGCACATTCTCTTGAGCGACTCGCCATTGCGCCTCGAACTCAGCGTCGGCCGTTACCTGCGCCGCCGCTTCGGCCCGCCGAGCAGCAGCTTGAGCGTAACCTTCACGGTCACGGACTGCAGCACGTAGGACGTCCGAATTTGCCTCCCGTTGCTCACGCAACTCCTCATCCGCACGAGCTGCTAGCGTCGACGCGGCGCGGCGCGCATTGATGCACTCGGCGTCGCCCGCCGTTGCTTCGCGGTCCTGATTGCAACGCGCGAGGGTGCCTTCCCTGGCGATGGAGTCGTCCATGAATTGCATGAAACTGCGTGGTCTGATCTCCGCAGAACAGCCTGCTAGATGGGGGGCGATGAGAACTAGAGATAGCAGCACGCCCCGCCTCAAGGCCTTTGCGCCGAACACAGCGATGTATCGAACCACCATAGGCCTTATCTTGCTCCTCGCGAGATCTGTCTGATTGCTTGTCACGCCCAACTAGCGTATCGCGCCAAGTCGCGGCGACTGTGGCACTAGTTCACAGATTTGACCGAAGAAAGCTAAAAAACCGCGGAACTATCAGGTATTACGGCTGCCTGTCGACCACGGCGCCGGTCGGGTCTAGTACCAGTCCGAGCAGGTCGGGCCAGTCTCGGCTCAACAGAGCAGCGCCCGCCGGCAGCGCCTTCGCCGCGGGCTCAGCGAGACTGAGCTCGTAATACATCAGCCGCCCGAGACCGCGGCCGCCCACCAGGCGAAGTTGCTCGCCGCGCGGCGTGGCGATCGCCGCACCTGCCTCCAGACCCGCTGCGAGTAGATGGCTGTCATAGACGGCTAGGTTCTCGCCAGTGATCAACAGCCGGTGCACCCAGTGGTCGGTCTGGGCGATCAGGTACCCCCCAGCCTCGGTGAAGCCAACCCACCGTACCGGATGTGGAAAATTTCGTGGCTCACCCAGCGCCTCAACGTTGAGCGGATCCCAGAGCTGAACCCGACCCGAGGCATCTCCGGTCGCGAGCATGGCGCCGTCCGCTGAGAACGCCAGCGTCAACACGGCATCCTGGGCCCGCGCCGATTGCAGCGATAGCGAACCGGTCGGCGAGGCAATAAAAAGGTTGCCGGCACTGTCACCCACCGCTAACCGATCTGATTGAGGTGAGAACGTCACAGACAGCGCAGCACCGTTGACGGGTACCTCGCCGGATAGCTCACCGTCTGCGGCACTCCAGAGTCGCGCACTGTCGTCGGCGCCGCTGAGAATCCACTCACCGTTTGGACTCAGCGCGACGTCGTGAACGGGGCCTTCGGGGTGACGCATGAATGGCGCCAGTGGCGCGCCGCTCGCGATAGCCCAGATTCGGACCACGCCGTCATCGCCACCACTGACGACGGCCCCCTGAGATGCATCGACCGTTATGCTACTAACACCGCCTTGATGCCCAATGTAATCGATGCCTTCGTCACTTTGGGAGCCGCTTTGCAGCTGACTCGCCGTAAGAACCTGCACATGGCCGTCGCGAAACCCTAGCGCAGCGAGTCGCCCAGCTCGGTCGAGCGCGAGTGCAGAGATATCCAGATCCGTGCCGGTTCCAGGGTCCTTATCGTCCCACCGCCAAAGCTGCAGAAGCGATCCACCAGCGGTTAGCAGATGGCTGCCGTCTGGGGCGAGCCGAGTTCGAATTCCGCCGTCGAGCTGATGAACACGCACATTCAGCGGTTCGCGCTCACCCGCAAGGTCCCGAATGACCACATGACCGTGTAGCGCTTCGAAGGCGACCGCGGAACCATCCGCAGCGACGCTAACGCTCTGGGGATCCACGGTCATCCCTAGGCGTCGGCGCTCCGGCACTGCCGCATCGGTGTTGCCAAGGGTCCAGACGAAGATATCGCCGCCGTCATCGACGCTGACCAACAGATCGCCGGTCTCCACGGCTATCAACCGCACCGGGTCCCGGTCATGGGGAAGCTCCGCCAGAATATCGCCGCGACGCGGATCCATGAGGCGAACGACGCGCGTCGGTCCGAGCAAAGCCAGATAACGCGCCTGCGGTCCCAAGACCCAATCGCGAACACCCGCGATACCTGTCACGCTCGCGACCAGCTCACCGTCTGCAGTCCGTAGGAGACTGTAGAGGGGCGCTTGCAGGGACAACTGCTCGGCGATCGCTATGTAATCACCATTGGCGCCGACCGCCGGCGGTAACAAAAATCCGGTCTGCGTCGCGACGCGGGCGACGGGCAAGCCCTCGTCCGTGTCCCAGAGCGTCAGCGTATTACCGGCGACGACCAGTAGCCTTGCGGCATTGTCGGCCAGGGCTAGGAATTCCGGTGTTGTATCGAACTCCAGATCTTTAACCGCACCGGCGGCGCGCAGATCCCAGAGTGCCAGCGTACCGACCGCCCCTGCTCGCGATGGGCGAGCGACGGCCAAACGCCCGTTCGAGCTGACCGTCACTTCGACCTGATCGGTGCGAACTGGATCGGAAATTGTCAGATCCGGATCAGGGTCGTCATTCCAGCCGCGAAGCTCCTCGGCGAACAGCAGGCCCCAGCGCATCAATCGCCCGACAACGCCTTCCTTTCGATCGACGAGCGTCAGGCGCCACACCCCCTGGCGGTCCGCATCAGCCAGGCTCGCCAACGGCGAGCGCCCGATAGCTCGGAACTCGCGATGGTCTGCGACGCTCATGGGCAGCGTGAAGCTCGCCCGTGCACCGCCAGGTGCTTCAAGAGAAACCAGGACTTGCTCGTCGTCGAGATGTACGACGTCAAGTTCGAGTAAGAACGCGCCTGCCGAGCCGGGCTCGTCAACGCTGAGCTCACGACGGATCGGCAGGTGTTGCAAGGCTGTCAGCCCGCCAACAAACTCCATCTCGCTGGAGTCGTTCAGCGAGAGCCGCCGCATACTGTGATCCGGGGCTACGAGGACAAGTTCTTGCGATTCCCAGTCGACTTCCCAATGCGCAGGAGCCTCGGCCAAGCGGAAAGTCCGTCGCAGGGAGCCGTAGTCCGCACTAATTAATTGCGTCGCGAGTGATCTTGCCGGCTCTCCCTGACCCGGAATCGCCGCCGATGCCAACAGCAGCGCCTCGTCTCGACGCTCGGCTCGAGCAGCCTCTGTTGCACGTCTGAGCCAATAGGCCCCCTTGAGCTCTTCAGCCAGCTCTTGTCGATCCGGCAGGCTGCGTAACAGGTCATCCGCGGCCTGAATTTGTGCGAAGGTGTCCGCGCGCCGGCTGTGATAGATCAGGATTTCTGTGAGCAGTCCGTCTGCGTCCGCACCGAAACCTGGCAGGCGATGCAGGCGTCGATAGGTATCCACAGCACGATCCAGCGGCTGGCTCACGACCGACAGCGATTCAATGTAGGGCTGAGGAAGGACCTGCGTGTACCACCACGGAATCAAAATCATCGCGCCGGTCAAAACCGCCGCCACGAAAGCGCCGCGCCAGTTGAACGGCAGCGCGCTGCTGACCCAACGAGGGCCGAAGACAGTCCTGAAGAGCAGATTCCGCAGCGTCAACATGCCGTTGGAACCCATCGCCACCACCCCGGCCAGACGCAAAGCCTGTTGCGGAGCAGACCCCTGCTCCTCGGGCACTTTGGCACCTCGGCTGAGTTTGCCGAGTAGGGCCAACGCCTGGCGATTTCGCGGCGCGCGCCGAGTCAGGAGTGCGCGTATATGATTTAAGAGCGGCTCCTCGCCCCTGGCGCCTTCGGCTAGAAACCGCTCGCGCACGACCAGATTCACGTCCTCAGGCTTCCCGCCGCGGCGTACCACACCGCGGGCGATCTTCTGTGTCAGATAAGGTTGACCGCTAACCCAAGAATAGATATCAGCCAGCAATGCGTACACGCGGTCCTTTTCCGCCGCGAAACCCGCAGCCAACCTGTAGGTCTCTTGCAGCGTGAAGTCCTCAAGTTCGATGCTCGTACCTAGATCGAAAGGCGAGACGCTGCGATCCGGGGCTAGCTGCTGCGGAGTCGCAACGCCGAGCACGACGAAATTCAGCCGACCAAAATCAGGCTCTGTCGTCCGAGAGTTATAGCAACTGTGAATCGCCGTGAAGAGCTCCTTTGAAAACGGCAACTCCACGGCGCGCTCGACCTCGTCAAAGAAGATCGTGACCGGCGCCGTCGTATTGGTGAGAATGACCTCCCAGAAAAATTCCGCCAACCGCTCGTCGTTCATCAGTGCATTTTTTTCCTGCCACCAGGTCTGTAGCTCGACCTTAAGCCGGAGCTGACGCACGATGCGGTACGCGATGCTGTAGTACCAACGCCCGGGTTCCTCGCTCTCGCCTCTCGCCCCGATCTGGGTCAGGTCGACGACCGCCGCGATCTGTCCCTCTGCGCGCAGGGTCTTGACGGTGCGCCCCATGAGGCTCGATTTACCGCTGGCTCTGGGGCCTAGAACGTAACAGAAGCGTTGATCTCTGAGTTCCTGACACAGCGCCTCGTCGCTATCCCTCTCGATATAACATGGCCGATCAGGCTGGACCGGGCCGGCCGCAACGAAGAAATCGCCTGTATGGATCACGCTTGCCACCGAATCCCGCTCCTTTCGGCTCCCAGAAGGTCGTGCCCGCCGCGTTCGCGGACCGGGCAGATTGTAGCAGGCGCGTGAGCTATCATTGCCGCCGGGACTCTCTACCCGTTGGAATCTTTAGGCATGACGATCTGCCATTCCCACAATTTGACTCGAAAATCCACGCACTCGAAACCTTACGGCATTCGCGTGAGCCTACCGGCCGGGGATTCACTCAATCGTCTTCTCGGTGAGGACTGGGAGCAGTATCACTGGTTCGCAACGGCGGAGGAGCGGGACACCGTACTGGCAGATATGGCCAGCGAACACCTCTATTCGCGGCGAGGTGACCGGCCCCATGTCATCCATGAGACGGTAGAGGCCTCCAAAGAGTCGGAATCCGGCTGACTCGCTCGTATAATACCCGCCCTTTGTAGCCCTGCCGGCACCCTACGTCGATTGGTTCGGGGACAGCGTCGACACGATAGCTTGCTGGAGACTGATGACATGGTCGATCTGATGAAGATTGCGCGGACCGAGGCCAGCGGCGGCGATCTGCTAGGGCTCCTTGGGAGCCTGTTCGAGCCCGCCGACATCCGGCCCGCGGGCTATCCTGACGCCGTGATCTGGCAGGGCGGGCACCCTGACGAGAACGTCAATGCAGTCGCCCACTCGCTGACAGATGCTTACGCGCTACTCGGAACGATCGCAGCCATTGACATCCTCGGACTCCCCTTCTACGCGGTACCCATGTGGGCGCAGTATCGTCACGATCTGAAGCTAGAGCCCTTGAGTTGGTTCGGCCACATGCCCTGCACATCGATCAAGTGGTCGACTGCCGGCGATGCCTACGTCGATGATGGCAGCGGTAAGAAAGTCGTTGTGATGGGTAAATCCGGCAATGCGCCGCTGCGCACCCAGGCTGGCGTGTACTGCAACGTCCGCCCCTACGGTCCAATCACCGTCGTCCGCTGCATGCCGGCCCTCCCGTACTCTCAGGATAGGGCAGCCTTCGACGTCAGCGCAGAAACCGGAGTCATTCACTCTGAAATGAACACGCCGGGCGTGCAGATAGCGTATGCCAACCGTCGCTTTCTGAAGATGGTGCACGAGACCGGTCACCTCGGTCGCGTTGCCTTCAAGCCGACTCAGGCGATGGAGGACGGCGTCAATGCCGGGCTCCTGTCGTGGCTTCTGCAAGGCACGAAGTTCAACATTGGCCGAAAGTACACCGTGGACGGCTATGTCGAGCACCGCAAACTCGTAGACCGCATCATCGCGCTCCTGCCTGCAGACTTCAAAGACGGGATGGACAGCTGGAGCGGACAGATCGAGCAGCACATTGCCGATACCAACTACGGGCTGCTTCTTTGGGACCTCATTCAGAAGCAGGACACGATTGTCATCGCAACCGATCTCGATGGCGACCGTCTCACCGATCTACTCGCAGACGTGTCCGATCCGCTGCGCGCGTACGGGCAGCGGATCATCGATCACCTCGGCGTAGATGCCGAGATGAACGACCTCTGGGGCGAGATGGGCTATACGACGGGCAATGGCCGTGACATGACGTCGATCATGTACCGCATCAAGGGCCCGCCGATTCACGAGCAGACCCTAGGTTCGGCCGACGCTATGCTGCGGAGGTTGCTAAATGGCGACGAGTCGATGGGCGGTACGAAACGTCCCTATGACCCGCGCATCCACTTCGTCCTGATCCGCAACGCCTATCGGGACGCGAATCCGGATAATCAGGCACTTCACAGCTGGCTCGACCAGGCTCTCGCTACCTTCGACGAAGTGTATTCCGGCGAGCGCCCTGGGTTCTTGGAGGGCTACGAGCAACTCGTGGCCGCGATTAGGCCCTGGGGCACGTGATCCGGTGCCGGGTTAAACGCGCGGCTGAACTGCGTCCCGCCCACCGAGTGCCTTGATCGTCGGGCTGTTATCCAGCGCGTCTGCCTCGACGGAAGCGGCGCGCAGTTTCAGATGGGCGAACACCGTTCGGCCGCCCGAGATTCTGGACTGATCCACGGGGCGCATTGCTTCCCCGGGGATGCGGACTGCCGGCAGAAGTTTCAAGCGCACCGAGCCGCGCACGTTGCCGCCAATGGCGAGGATGCGTTCGTTCGCTTCGTCCACTTTCACGACAATGTCGCAATGGGTCCGGGCGCTAGCGCCTAAATGGAGCCGCCGTTCATCAAGCGTACGATAGGCCGCCCGTCGCGCGGTGCAAAGGAGATCGCCCGGCTCGATGACCGCCTCGCCAACATCGTAGGCCGCAAACGCAGTCTGCGGCTGACCTTCGTCGCGAGCACGAATGGCTTGGTCGATATAGACATGGTGCGCGATAGCGTGGCGGAAACGACTTGAGTCGCCGAGGCCGCTCTCGCACATCACCCACGAAACGAATGCTGCCGACCAGGGATCTCGCCAGCGTGCGGCGACTCCGCTCGGCCCGTTCCACGCCCGGTTCTGTCGATCAAGGATCCAGCTACCATCCGGCGTTACGGTCCAGTAACCAGCAATGGAGTCGGCGACGCGCGCCGCTTCCGCTGCCCCGAGCCGTGGAGGCCGGCGTAACGAGCGTGGTGCTCCGGAATCGGCGCTGTCCGGGTTCGTCTGATCGACGATGTGAAAGCCAAAGAAGCCCCATTCTTGTACAGCGACGTCGACGATACGGCGCCGAACCTCAGCAGTGGAAAAAGTCCGGCACGAACCCTGCTGGATCGTCATCTCACCAGGCGCGCCGCTGACGCGCGCGGACGGCGGCACGACATCCAACACGTCGGCAGATAATCGATCGAACGACGCCAGCGCCGCATGACTGAACACAGCGGCGGTCAGCGCGATAGCCAACGGCAAAATAGAGCTCTTCATACCAATCCCGCTAGCGGATGACATCCCCACTCTCCCACATTTTCAGGCACTAGTGCGAACCGCAGGCTAATCGCTGTTCCTGCGCCAAAACAGTGCCCCGGACCTCCCGATTACGAACCACGCAGCGAAGCAGGCCAGGACAGCATGCACGACAAAAGAATACTCGAGGACCGAAAGATAACCGAACATCATGCCGTGCACATAATCCCCACCCTGTTCGATCGGCCCGCTGCCCATGAACACGGAGACGAAGACCGTGACGATAGCCATGCTTGCCACCATGCCCAGCGAGCGCATCTTTGCCGACAGAGCGGACGCCATACTGATTTGATCCTGCTCGACACTATGCAAGATCAGCGACATATTCGGCGAGGAGAATAAGGCGAAGCCAACCCCCTGAGTCATCAGGACGGCGATGATATACGGTAATCCCGTCCCGATCGTGACGGTAGTTGCCATCAATAGGCTGACCATGACGAAAAGTGCCCCCAGCGCCGCCAGCCCCTTCGGTGAGTAGCGATCCGCCAAGCGTCCCGCGATCGGTGCGATGATCGCCATGACGATGGGCGAACTCATCAGCACGAATCCTGCTTCTTGCGGCGAAAACCCACTCAGCAGCTGCAGATAGATACTGAACAGGAAAATCATGCCGAACCCGCCTGCGTAGATCACGAACAGCCCGAGTAATGCGCCCCTATACTCCTTGTTCTGGCGAATCCTACCGACTTCCAGCATTGGCCGGGCACTACGCCTGTCGAGTTCGAAGAATGCAACACAGGCGGCGACAGCCAGCGCAAGCAACAGATAGCCAATGGCGCCACGCCCGAGTGATGCGCAAGCGAAGATCAACAAAAAGACCGCCGCGATGACACACGAACTAGCGCGCCAGTTAAGGTCGGGCGCGGAGAATCGCCAGTGTTTCAGCTTCGCTTCCACGACGATGAACGATACGAACAACGGTACCGCGGTAAGGTAGTACACCCAGCGCCAACCCAACTGGGTGGTCACCAGGCCGGCAACGAACGGGCCGGCTGCCAGGCCCGCATAGACCGCGCCCAAGCACAGCCCGATCGCCCTGCCGCGAGCGTGTGCCGAGGCGTTCTCGAAGAGTATGGCCATCGCCGTCGCACCCATGAACGCCGAGGCGACACCCTGCACAAAGCGCACCGTAATGATTGTCGCCATCGAGGGCAGAAATCCGATCAGCAAAGTGGCGGCGGCATAAATCAGGAGTCCGGTCTTGAACAGCGTGATCCTATCCGCGCTCTCCGCTATACGCCCCAAGGGCAACAGGAACGCCGCGCCGGCACCCAAATACACGGTCTCGATCAAGGTCAATGCCACACCGCTGGCGCTCAGCTCAAGTCCGGTCGCCGGCAGCGTTAACGCCACACCCGAATACATGAACGGAATGGCGAACTGTGTCAGGACGATGACATAGACCACCGCGTGCATGCTTTGCTCTGGCAACGCTCCGTTCGTCGAACTCCGCACCGTACTCAAGATTTCCCGATCCCATCGGCCACTGAATAGGAATGCAGCAGACTAGACGATCCGGCCCACGCATGAATCACATCAGCGCGGCTCACATCCAAAGTTTTCTCAAGTAGGGGACTCGAGTTCAGGGACGCGTCTGTCCAGTCCCTCTGACGACATACTTGTAGCTCGTCAGCTGCTCGACACCCACCGGCCCGCGAGCATGAATGCGCCCCGTGGCGATGCCGATCTCGGCGCCCATGCCGAACTCGCCGCCGTCCGCATACTGAGTCGAGGCATTGTGCATCACAATTGCGCTGTCGAGCTCGTTGAGGAAGCGCTCTGCGGCCACAGCGTCCGCCGTGATGATCGCATCCGTATGCCCGGAACCATAGCGGCGGATATAGTCCAACGCCTGGTCCAGATCATCCACGACACGGACTGCGACGATCGAGTCCAGAAATTCGTGACCCCAGTCGCTCTCAGCCGCTGGCTTCACGCGAGTGTCGGCTGCCTGAGTGCGCGGGTCGCCGCGCACCTCGCAACCGGCATCGATTAGACTCGCTACGACCGGTCCTAGATGCGTATCCACAATCGCCTCGTCAACGAGAATCGTTTCGGTCGCACCACAAATCCCGGTGCGCCGCATTTTGGCGTTGACCGAAACCTCGCACGCCATGTCGACGTCCGCGCCACTGTGTATATAGGTGTGACAAAGACCCTCCAGATGGCCCATGACCGGCACCCGAGCGTCCGCCTGAACTCTGGCGATCAGGTTCTTGCCGCCGCGGGGCACGACGATGTCCACAAACTCGGCCATGTCTCGGAGTAAGATGCCTACCGCTTCGCGATCCTGGGTAGGAACTCTTTGAATCGCCGTCTCCGGCAAACCCGCAGCCGTCAGGCCTTGCACGAGACACGCGTGTATTGCCGTGTTGGATTCCACCGCCTCGGAGCCGCCTCTTAATATCACGGCATTGCCGCTCTTCAGGCAGAGCGCGCCCGCATCTGCCGTCACGTTCGGGCGGCTCTCGTAAATAATGCCGATGACGCCCAGCGGTACCCGCACGCGCTGAATTATCAGCCCGTTGGGACGCTGCCACTCCGCCATAATGTCGCCGATGGGATCCGCGAGCTCGGCGATGTCCTCTAAGGACATGGCAATACCGTCGAGCCGCTCGGGCGTCAATGCCAGGCGGTCGAGCATGGCCGCGGATAAATCGCGCTTGCGACCGTTGGCCAGATCGATCTCGTTCGCACTCAAAATGTCGTCCGCCGAGGTACGCAGGGCTTGCGCCGCAGCCCGCAGCGCCACGTTCTTGCTGTCCGTGCTCGCCCGTCCGAGGAGCTCGGCCGCTTGCCGTGCTCTGCGTCCGAGCAGAAGCATCTGCCCGTGCAGCCGATCGCCGCTGCTTGTCTTGGCCAGATGTCTTTCCGCCATCGTCATTAGCCTGTCTCTGCGTGTGTCAGCACCAAATCGTCCCGATGAATCATCTCATCCCGGCCGCGATAGTCCAATATTGCCGCAATTGCATCGGAGCGCCGCCCCAAAATGGCACGGGCATCCGCCGCGCCGTAGGCGATCAGCCCGCAACCGAACTCGTGCCCGTCTTGATCGATCACAGAAACCGCGTCACCGCGCTCGAACTCGCCGTCAACCCGTGTCACGCCAGCGGGCAGCAGGCTCTTACCGGCCACCAATGCCGCCTTCGCTCCGGCATCGACGGTAAGCCTGCCCTTGAGCTGCAGCATCCCGGCCAGCCACTGCTTACGTGCAGCCCGCGGCGTCGAACTGGGCAGAAACCAGGTCACTCTGGCACCCGCTTGCACCGCTTGAATAGGTCGCGAGACCTGGCCCGGCGCGATCAACATTCGGCAGCCAGCGTCCATCGCGATACGGGCCGCCTCGAGCTTCGTGCGCATCCCGCCGGAGCCATAAGTCGATCCGGGGCCACCGGCCATGTCCCAGTGTTCCTTGGTTAACTTCGTGACCTCCGGAATATGCCGGGCGTCAGAGTCGGTTCGTGGATCGCCCGTATACAGCCCATCTACATCGGACAGCAAGATGAGACAATCCGCGCTCACCATTTGCGCAACCCGGGCTGCAAGCCGGTCATTGTCGCCGTAACGTATCTCCAGCGTCGCGACCGTATCGTTCTCATTGACGACGGGTACCGCGCGACATTTCAGCAGCGTGGACAGTGTATTCGCGGCGTTGAGATAGCGGCGTCTGCTCTCACTATCGTCGAGCGTCAGCAGCACCTGGGCCGCGCTGATACCGTGGCAACCTAGAATCTCCTGATAAGCGTGGGCGAGTTGAATCTGCCCGGCCGCGGCCGCTGCTTGATATTCCTCCAGTCTGGCTCTGCCGATCTTTAGCCCGAGCTGGCTCGCGCCCAGGGCAATAGCGCCTGAGGAGACGATGATGACCTCCTGCCCGTTCGCATGCATCGCTGCTACGTCCGCACACAGGGCCTCGAGCCAGGAACGATGAAGCGTACCAGTGTCGTGATCCACAAAGAGTGTGGAGCCGATCTTTAAAACGATCCGCCGCGCATCGGCAAGTCGCTTCGCGCTGAGTGATCTCGATTCAGCAACCATGTGAGTTGTCCGGGCGGAGCGCGGTAGACGTCCTACGTGGGAGTTAGAATCGGTGCACCTCTGGCGACCGCCATGGCACCACTGCGTACCACCGTGAGGATATCGGCGCATTCGGCGACGCTCACCATGAACCGATCGATATCATGGCTACCGCCGATCAGCTCAACGGTGAAGTGCCCCTGGTGGTCATCCAATATCCGGGCACCGAAGTCACTGACCATTCCGGAGAGCTCATCCCGGCCTGCTTCGTGCAGCTGCAATTTGAACAACGCGAGTTCCCGCTCAATATGATCGCCGTCCGTCATATCGACGATGTTGACGACGTCCACGAGTTTGACGAGTTGCTTTGAAATTTGGTCTATAACAGCGTTGGAACCCGTGGTCACGAGCGTCAGGCGAGACACCAGTTCGTTGTTCGTCGGCGCAACATTGAGGCTTTCAATATTATAGCCACGCGTAGAGAACAGGTTCGCCACACGAGCCAACGCGCCAGCTTCGTTTTGCAGCAGTATTGAAATGATATGTCGCATTCTGTCTACCCAGATTTATCCTTACGGGCTGCGGCCTGAACCGATCAATGTTGGCCCAGAACAACGGCTATTGCAATGCACAAACTTTTCGTCAACACTCCCAAAAACCACCATAGTCGTGATTGGAAAACTGACGACAGCGGACATTGTTTCGAGCAGAGCCATGGATAGCCGGACCCAAACCAAACTAGATCGCCCGCACCCCCTGACCGGTACCGTGATGACCGGTGCCGACATGATGATCCAGGTGCTTGCCGACGAGGGCGTGAAGACGATCTTTGGCTATAGCGGCGGCGCGATTCTACCGACTTACGATGCGGTCTTTCGCTACAACCAAACCCACGCTGAGAATGGCGTCGAGCCAATGCCGCTGATAGTCCCCGCCAATGAACAGGGTGCGGGATTCATGGCTTCAGGCTTCGCCCGCGCGACCGGCCAGGTCGGCGTCGCTATCGTCACCTCGGGTCCCGGGGCCACGAACTGTGTGACCCCGGTTCGAGATTGCATGGCGGACTCGATTCCGATCGTTGTGATCTGTGGGCAAGTCGCGACCGCAGCGATCGGCACGGACGCTTTTCAGGAAGCACCGGTGATCGGCATCATGGGCTCGGTCGCCAAGCATGTTTTCCTCGTGACCGATCCTAAGCGGCTGGAATCTACGCTGCGGTCTGCGTTCGAGATTGCGCGCGCGGGTCGTCCTGGCCCGGTCGTCGTAGACGTTCCCAAAGATGTACAGAATTGGGAAGGAACTTTCCACGGCGAGGGCTTGCTGTCGATGCCCGGCTTTCAGCATCGCGTGGAAGCAGTCCGGAAGAACCAACTGGATGATGTGCGTTGTAAAGAATTCTTTGCGATGATCCAGGAGAGCAGGCGGCCATTGATTTATGCTGGTGGCGGCGTGATCAACGGCAACGCAAGCGACGAGCTGCGGAGTTTCGCATCGAACTTCGATATCCCGGTTGTAACTACATTAATGGGCTTGGGCGGATTCGATACGACTCACCCGCTAGCCATGCACATGCTGGGCATGCACGGCACCGCGTACGCGAACTATGCGGTGGACGACTGCGATTTGCTAATCAACATCGGTGCCCGCTTCGACGATCGGGTCGCTGGAGATCCGTCGAAGTTCGCGGCCAATGCCCGATCTGTGATTCATTTCGATATTGATCCATCCGAGATCCAGAAGGTCAAGCCGGTAGACTGGTTCCATGTCGGCTTGCTCGCCGATGCGTTAGCCGCATTGATTGATTACGGGCATCGCAGCGGCATTGCTACGGACTTTGGCACGTGGCATGCAGAGCTTAAGGAATTGAGGTCGACCTATGCGCTGAACTACGATCGCGACAGCTCACTAATCCAGCCCAACTACGTCATCGAAGCGATTAACGAGATCACGAAGGGCAAGGCAATCATCACGACCGGCGTGGGGCAGCACCAGATGTGGGCAGCGCAATACTTCGACTTTCGTGAGCCCAGACTCTGGCTCACATCGGGAAGCATGGGGACAATGGGTTTTGGTTTACCGGCCGCCATTGGCGCTCAGTTCGCGCGCCCCGACCGGCTCGTGATCGACCTGGACGGCGATGCCAGTATTCGTATGAACCTAGGAGAACTCGAAACAGTCACGACCTATAACTTGCCGATCAAGATCGTGGTTCTGAACAACTACGGTGACGGCATGGTCATGCAATGGCAACGGATGTTCTTCAAGGGGCGTCTGTCCGGTAGCGACAAATCGCTACGGAAGAAGGACTTTATCAAAGCTGCCCAGGCCGACGGTTTCCCTTATGCGAAGAAGCTCGATCGCAAACAGGATGTCCCTGAAGTACTGGCGGAATTTTTGCGCTACGACGGCCCGGCATTTCTCGAGGTCATCATCGACCCCGAAGCCGGGGTCTATCCCATGGTACCGCCCGGCCTGTCTTATCGGGATATGGTCACCGGCGATTTCATCCCGAGTCGCTACGACAACCCAGTGGTGGCGACGCCCGACGCATCGGAAACGTTCTAGCCCGCTCGCGGCTCTAGGGCGCGTCCTGGTGGGGCAGCTACGACAAGCGCCGGCCTGAGGAACCGGGTACGCCACCATTAAGCCGACCTCAGGAGGGCAGAGCAGACCAGTCCTTGACCACACGGTTGACCGCCTGTATCAGCGTGTCCAGCTCTTCGGCGCCGATGACCAGCGGCGGCATCAGATAGATCACATCTGCGAAGGGCCGCACCCAGACGCCGGCCTCCAGAAATCGTTGCCGCAGAGCGTCCAGATCGGGCACTCGATCCAGCTGCACGACACCGATGGCCCCTTTGACTCGTACATCGCGAACCTGTGCCAGCCCGCGGCAAGGCGCCAGGCCCGCCTCGAACCCGGCCTCGATGGCCGCCACCTGCTCAAGACGCGGCTCCGATTCGAATAAGTCCAGTGACGCGTTCGCCGCCGCGCAGCCCATCGGGTTACCGCAAAATGTCGGGCCGTGCACGAGCGCCTGATCGATCGAGTCGGACAGAAAGCTCTCATAAACATGACGCCTGGCGATTGTCGCCGCCAGCGGCACGGTGCCTCCGGTCAACGCCTTGGAAAGCGTCATGATATCCGGCACGACACCGGCCTGCTCGCACGCGAACATCGTTCCCGTGCGCCCGAAACCGGTCGTAATTTCGTCAAAGATAACAAGCAGGTCATAGCGGGCGGCAATCTCGGTGATTTTCGCCAGAACTTCGGGTTGATGAAACTTCATGCCCGCCGCTGCCTGAACGAGCGGCTCGATAATGACCGCGGCGAGCTCGGCAGCATGTTTGGCCACGACCTGTTCGAACTCGGTAAATTCGGCAGCGCCCCGCGGCAACTTGACCACGAGCTGCTGGGCTAAGACACCGCTCAACAGCCGATGCATACCTTTATCGGGATCACAGACCGACATGGCTGCGAACGTGTCGCCGTGATAGGCGTGCTGAAAACTCAAGAATCGCGAGCGGGCCTGTACACCCTGGTTAATCCAGAACTGCACCGCCATCTTCAACGCAATCTCGACAGACACCGAACCGGACTCGGAGAAGAAGACGTAGTCGAGATCTCCGGGAAGCAGGCCCGCAAGCCGACGGCTCAGATCCAGGACGGGCTTATGCACTAGGCCGCCGAGCATGACGTGGGGTAACTGCTCAAGCTGTGCCGCCACAGCGGCAGCGATATGCGGGTGGTTATAACCGTGGCAGGCCGTCCACCACGACGAAGTACCGTCGATCAAGCATCTGCCGTCCGCCAAATAGATACGTACGCCCTCGGTTCGGGTCACCATCTGCGGCGCGGGCACCGTCTGCATCTGCGAGTACGGCAGCCAGAGGTGGGATGAAGTCATCGACTGCTTTGTTATTGCTGAGGTGCGCCAAGTTTAGGGACACTCGGAGGAGTCGGCAACACAAGGTAGCGTTACATGAGCTGCGAGCTCGTATGCCGTGAGTAGGTATACTTGTGACTCATCCGCACAACTCGATGATGATGACAGAAATTACTTGCTTCAAAGCCTACGATGTCCGCGGCCGAGTCCCAGAGGAACTGAATGAGGACATCGCTTATCGCATCGCCCGAGCCTATGCCGACTTCATCCAGCCACAGCGTGTTACGGTCGGTCGCGATATCCGCCTGTCGAGCGCCGACCTTGCGCGAGCGGTGATACGGGGCCTTACTGATTCAGGCGTCAACGTCGTCGATATCGGCGTCGGCGGCACCGAACTCGTCTACTTCACCACATTCCATGAAAAACTCGATGGCGGGATCATGGTGACCGCCAGTCATAATCCCCCGGACTACAACGGCATGAAGTTCGTTAGAGAGGAGTCGCGACCTATCAGCGCGGATACGGGATTGCAGGAGATACGCGCCTCGGCCGAAAGAGACGACTTCACCCCAACGGCTAACGAGGGCTCCGTCGCCGAGCTGGATATCATTCCGGCCTACATCGAGCATCTGCTGTCCTACGTCGACGTGGCGAGACTCTCGCCGCTAAAGATCGTCGTGAACGCCGGCAATGGTGGCGCCGGTCCGATCATCGACCGACTGGAATCACATCTGCCGTTCGAATTCATCAAGCTGCACCACGAACCCGACGGCACGTTCCCGAACGGCGTACCGAACCCGATGTTGGCAGCCAACCGGCAGAGCACAATCGAACGAATCACAGAGACGGGCGCCGATCTCGGACTGGCTTGGGACGGCGACTACGACCGTTGTTTCTTCTTTGACGAACAAGGCCGCTTTATCGACGGCTACTACGTCGTCGGCTTGCTCGCACAGTCATTTCTCGACAAGTCCCCCGGGGACCGCATCGTCCACGACCCGCGACTCATCTGGAACACGCTTGAAATCGTGCAACAGACAGGTGGCCAGGCTATTCAGAGCAAGTCCGGACACGCGTTCATCAAGCAGACCATGCGCGAGTACGACGCAGTCTACGGCGGGGAGATGAGCGGACATCACTATTTCCGAAACTTCTCTTACGCCGACAGCGGCATGATTCCGTGGCTGCTGGTCGCAGAAATCCTGAGCCGAACCGGGACGGCGTTGTCCTTGCTGGTCGAGGAGCGCATCAGGCTCTTCCCGGCCAGTGGAGAAATAAATCGAGCGGTCGACGATGCCGCCGAAGTACTCGAACGTGTAGAAGGCCTGTACGCCCAGGACGCCACAACTGTCGATCATGTGGACGGCGTCAGCGTTGAATTTTCGGACTGGCGCTTTAACCTGCGCGCATCGAATACGGAGCCACTCGTACGGCTGAACGTAGAGACCCGCAACGACCCCGAGCTGATGCGCGTGCGAACCGACGAACTGCTGAAAGCCGTGGGCGGAAAGCCTGGGTAGTTATCTTCAAACGGAGATTCCAGATTCTCCTGCGACAGATCCTGTGTCAGACTCCGATCGACGTCGAACCGGGACACAAGTTTTGACTCAGGATTCTTTACAGCAGTTCGCTCACGAGAAATTGGTTCGCCTGGAAGCGCAACTTCTGCAGCGGGAACTCGTGATAACCGATCGCATCGCCCCAGGGATCACTCGACGGGGTGCGACACAGCTGATTTCGTTCGCCTGCAATGATTATCTCAGCCTATCCCGCCATCCGGATGTGATTCAGGCGAGCGAGGAAGCCACTCGACGCCTCGGCGTTGGAGCGGGCGCATCACGCCTGGTGACCGGCAATCACTCACTATATCAGCGCCTCGAAGCACAGCTCGCGAAACTCAAAGGCACCGAGGACGCGATCGTGTTCGGTAGCGGCTACCTCACGAATATCGGCGCGATTCCCGCGCTGATGGGGCGGTCCGATCTGATCCTCATGGACGAAGCTTGCCACTCCTGCTTGTACTCCGGCGCCAGGCTCGCACGAAGCCGAATTTTTACATTCAAACACAACGACGTCGGCGACGCCGCGGAGCTGCTCCGCTTGCACCGCAACGAGTATCGCTATTGTCTGCTCTTGACCGAGGGTGTGTTCAGCATGGATGGGGATCGAGCACCCATCGCCGCTTTGCTCAAGCTCGCGAACGAGTTCGATGTCTGGCTCATGACCGATGACGCTCACGGTCTAGGCGTGGTAGGCGACGGCCGAGGATCGAATATCGACGCAGGCACCGCGTTGCCCGTACCGCTACAGATGGGAACGCTGTCCAAGGCCGTGGGCGCTTACGGCGGATATTTGTGCACGAGCCGGGCAGTTGCCGACTTGATACGGAACCGTGCACGAAGCCTGATCTACTCGACCGCCCTGCCCCCAGGAACGGTGGCCGCCGCGTCAAAGGCGCTGGAGATCATTGCGACGGACAAGGCCTTAGTACGGAAACCCATCGAGCGAGCGCGGCTCTTCACGGATAAGCTTGGCTTACCCACCGCACAGAGCTCGATCGTACCGTTGCTGCTCGGCAGCTCGGAGCGAGCGTTGAAGGCCAGCGAGCATTTACAACAAGCTGGCTATCTGGTCGTCGCGATTCGCCCGCCGACGGTACCAGTCGACACCGCGCGCCTTCGCTGCACATTCTCGGCTGCTCACGAAACGGCCGACGTTGAAGCTTTCGCGCGCGCAGCCGCAGAGGCACTAGCGGCAGTATGAGCCGATTCTTTATCAGTGCGTCGGGAACAGAAATCGGCAAGACGTTCGTAACCAGTACGTTAATAACGCAATTAAGAGCCGCGGGGCACAGCGTCGACGCACTCAAGCCTGTGGCGACCGGTTACGACCCGCGGGAGCCCGAACGGAGTGACAGCGGTGTGCTGCTCGCCGCGCTCGGCAGACCGATAGACACACGGCTCATTGAACAGATCACCCCGTGGCGCTTCGAGGAGCCTTTGTCGCCGGACATGGCCGCCGATCGGGAAGAACGGTCTATCCCGTTCACGCAGCTCGTCGACTTCTGCGCCGAGCGTCCCCGTGTCGACGTCACACTGATCGAAGGCATCGGCGGCATCATGGTGCCGCTAGACTCGTCACATACCGTACTGGACTGGTTAGAGGCACTGGCCATACCGGTTCTGCTGATCGTCGGTGGCTATCTCGGCACGTTGAGTCACACGTTGACGGCAGTCGGTATGTTGCGCTCCCGGGGTCAGGAACTGGCCGGCATCATCGTCAATGAGTCCGCCGATCAGCCCGTTACGCTGGTGGAAACTGCGAACGTCATCGCGCGATTCGTCGAGCCGGCGCCGGTGCTACTATTGCCGCGGCTGCAAGGCACTGATCAAGCACCGGATTTTCTGCCGCTACTCGCACCCTACCTTTAGGCCTCGACTCCAGAAGCAGATAATTAACGGCAGGCAAAACCTTCAGTCTCCCCTCTAATGGCGAGGCGGTAGAAACCCCGGCGCGCCGGCGGCATCGACACCGCCGGCGCTTGCTTGGCGGATTGACTGAACCGCTACTGCTCGATGACTACTGCCGAGCGATTCGCTCGACCGATCCCGTCGGAATCAACGTCAACTGCGCACGACAATCGAACGCCAGGCCGTCAAGGTCCTGCTCGTCGGCTGAAGCGTACTGCTCACCGTAGGCATCGACGAAAATTCTCGACGCGGAAATACCAGCACGAATCAACGTCTCGCGCACGCTCGCAGCCCGTTGCGCTGACAGTTGTACGTTGTGCTCCTCCGCACCGCGAGCATCTGCGTGCCCTCCCACACGAATGGACATTCCCTCCATGCGCGCCAGCAAGTTCGCCAGCCGACTCAGACGTTTCTGAGTTTCATCAGCGACCACGGTGTTATCGGTTTTGAACAGGATATGGACATCCAACGCCTCTCCGACCGCATCTTGCATAGTCCGGGCGTCCTACCGGTAGCGGGTCTCGAGCATTTTGATTTGCCGCTCGCCGCTTTCAATCAGACCATTGAGGTCGGCGACCTGCTCGCGCGCGTCTGTCCAGCGTTGCTCGAACTTGATGCGCGCGCCCTGTTCCGCATCGAATCGGTCTCCGAGCCAGATCCCTGCGGCAGCGCCCAGCAACATCCCGATCGGACCTCCGGCAGCTGCGCCGATCACCGCGCCGCTACCCAGGCCGAACTTCTCAAGTTTGGTTGACTTGCTTGGTTCTGCGGCCCAACTCGCGCTCGTCAGTGTGGTAGCAAGAATTACAATTATCGCGTGTCTCATGACTGTGCTCCTTTTGGTTCCTGGTGCAATACGCACGCCACCATTGAAGCTCAGGCTAGCGGCAAACCGGTGATGAATTCGGCCGAGAAGACGCTTCGAATATGACCAATTCTGACGACAGGCATGCTGCCGGCCTTCGAAGGTCAGCTCAATAGGGGCGCGCTATGAGAGCCCCGCACGCCGGCAGAGCTGGCGAGGATACCGGACGAAAGTCCGCCGTCCCGGCAGCCTCGCAGGCACACACGGCAGCAGGACGCTCTAACTGCCAAGGCCGAACGAAGGAAGAGTCGCGCCGCTAGCGGCGAAGCGAAGGCAAGGCGACGAAAGTGCCCCCATTGCGCTGACACAGCACCCGCATGAGTGTCGCGAAACGGGCCGCCGTCAGCAGCTCGCCATTAGTCACTTCATAGTAGACGGGGAAAGCCACGGCGTGAATCCGGACCCGCCGTTGACCGTCCGGGCCCGCTTTATTACGCCGATCGACCTCTCTTACGACCGCATTGATGGATCCGGACGCGAAGTCGTCGCTGTAGACATACAGACTAATCTTCTTGTCGGGATCGTAGAATGTATCGATCGCCTTAAGAATGCCTTCCCTGGGACTCGAGTTGGAAAAAGCGCTCCAGTTCCGCAGCGCATTGAGTATGGCTTCGCGTCTCGCCGGCGTATCCGGAATCCACTCATTGCGATAGCTCTTGAACATGTACTCGCCCATGTCGTTGAACACCTGGATACCCTTGACCTGCGGATAGACTTCCAGAGTCTCACGAAGCTGCTGCTGGACGCGATTCCAGGCGTAACGCTGCATGCTACCGGATGTGTCAATAATGAAGATGATGTACTCGCTGTCGACCGGGATACCGCCGATCACGTAATCGTCAGGATCGGGTTTGTAGTCGGCCAATAGACGCTGCATCTCTTCGGTTAGCCGCTGCTTCGCTTCGGCAAGTCGTCCTGCCAACTCGGCCGAGATGTCCGAATCGTCCTCTGTTGCGAGAAATTCAGCGCGTATTCGCGTCAACTCCCGTTCGAGCGACGCAATCTGAGTCTGGTCTTCATCGACACGCTCAATGGTAGATAACCGCTCGCGCCGCACGACCTCGGTCTCACCGAGTATCTCGTGTAGCTCCAGCTGATAGCGGGCGATCAATCCTTCCAACTCGACGTGGCTTTCTTCGAGCCGAATCGGCTCGAAGATCTTGGTTAAGACCAGCAGCAAGATAACCGCCCCGAACCCGCAACAGATCACGTCCAGGAATGCCAGACCGCCGGTCTCCACTTCGCGTCGACGATATCTCATGGCCAATCCTCCGAAGGCGCCATCATCGATCCGCCGGTGCTGAGCGCCAGCCACCAGTAATCCGGGGCAGCCTGGGGATCACCCTCCATCGCGTAGAGAATGACATTGACGGGAACGTTGAACGGTAACTCTCGTGCGGCACGAGTGAAATGGCCGTGACGTTCCCTGCCGCTGACGCCGGCACGGGTCGGGATGATCTCCCCCATCGTCGGCAGGCCGTCTACGAGCAGGTAGATATTGTCGGGCTTGGGATCCAGCGGCCGCATAGATGCGAACGCCGCATGCAGGCTCGTGGGTCCTTGCGGCACGGTGGCGCGTAAGGTCTCCACAGCCTGATCCAGTTGACCGCCATCCGTAATCGTCAACCACTGACCGTCGGTTCCCTCAATCAGCGACCACGCTCGGTCATTGAAAGCGAAGATCTGAAATTGCGTGCCGGGCGTGAGCTGCGTCGTCAACCAGTCCAGCGTGTCGACCACCTGCCGCCACTTCGGTGCAGCGAGCTGCTGGTCTATCGGCATATTCCTGCGGCGAAGGATATTGACGAGGGTACGGTCCAGCATGCTGCCGGAAGCGTCCACAAGGATCACGACGCGTTCGCCGCCCATTCTCATACCCGTCAAGTATTGGCGGTTACCGTCCCCGGTGAAACTACGAATACGGTTGCCGGCGTCCTCCAGTGTAATACTCGCTGCAGAAAGACGCTGCGTCTCCTCCTCCAATGAGTCAAGCTCCGAGCGAAGTCGCTCGATGGCTTCTTGCTGAGCGGTCGTGTCCGCCGTCAACGTACTGAATTCCTCTGCCGTCAGCGAAATCTCCGTAATAATCTCTTCTCTCAGACCCCGCAGGATCGCCCACTCCTGGATGAGTTCGGCCAACTCCTGTTGAATTTGCACCAGATTCTTGCGACCAACGAGCACCTGTAACTCCATGCGGTCCACTTCACTGGCGAGCTCGTCGAGAATGACCTCGCGACGTTCATCGATATTCGCATTGATAATCATGAAGAGCAGAACCACGGCGCCGAGACCACAGGTCATGGCGTCGAGGAACGACAACGAAAACACGGTGATGGCCTTACGTGCCATCGGCTTCCTCTATCACGATCGCCTGCAGTTCCTCTCCCGGGGAACCGATGCGGATCACATCAGCGGGTTGAATCGCAAGCTCACCAGAGACTCGTCTCTCATTGACGAATGTCCCATATTGGCTTAAATCGCTGAGTTTGAGCTCGCCGTCACGACGTACCAGCTCGCAGTGCGAGCGGGACACGCCACTGTGCTCGCCATTCAGCACAATCGTCCGACGCCCACCCCGGCTCTCGCGACCAATCAAGAGTCCCTTGCTGTCCACGCGGAAAGCGACCCCACGGTAGACGATGTGCGTCGCCGAACGCTCCCGCTGTCGCGCCGAATCGCGGCCGGTATCCGCAGTCGCCGACGTTACCACCTGCGTCACCGGGGCGCCCTCTTCTCGCCACGGCAGTCGTTTCAATAATTTAACTTGCCCAGGATTCGCATCGATACTGTCAAGACTCTGTAATGCGCCCAGCGCCGCCGCACCGACGGGCAACGGTAGAATGTGCGCATCATCCAGCCGCGAGAGTTCATTGACGACTCCCGGCAAGCCGAGCAGACGGTGCGACACCTGTACGACCAGGCTGTCTCCGGTACTTCTGCACTGCGCAATCAATTGCACCAACGCGCGAAAAAATCCGGCGGCAACGCCAAGCAATTGGTCGCGCTTCACCTCTACGCAAAGCTCCTTCCCACCATGCGGAAGCTTAAGCTCGGCACGGTCCTGCTCATGCAGGCTCTGCAACCACATCGGCAAACGATCGTAGACGAGCTGTTCGCTCTCGGCGCCGTGAAACGGATCAAATCGTGTCGCCAGAACGAAGATCTCCGCGACGCGCTTGGCCCATAAGTCCATCAGCGAGGCAAGGCCGACGCCATCGATCACCTGCTCCGTCGTTGCAGCAACATCGCTAGCCTGTTCGAGCGTCGTCGCGGAAACACGATGTAATCCGGCGTCCAGGTAGATCAATTGCTGGCCGGGGTAGGGTCTAGGGCTCGCAGCCGCAGCAGTATTCACTAACGATCGTACCGGCATTCCGCACTCCTGGGCGAGTCCCAACAACAGCCCGAGCTGCTCGCGGCTGTAGTGGTCAGGCACAACCAGCAAGGCATCCTTGTCCTCACCGCCGTACCGTTTCCAAAGGTTCTCAAGCTGCGCGAATGCAAGCTGGGCCGTGTTATCGACACCTTCCAGACCCGCGCTCCCCTGCTTGAGACTCAGGTTCTCCCAGTAACGGTTATTGCTATCGCGCGGTCTGAGGCGCGCCTGAGAATAAGCATCATTGCCCGTCAGAATTTCACCGTCGGCGAGCAGCGCATAACCAGGTTCCGTGCCGAGCACTCCTGACTCATCGGCGATAACCAGGTTCGCATCATTGATATCGATAGCGAGCGTGCTCACGAATCTCTCGCTATTGCACGCCGCCGCGCGACTGCATGTGACGGATCAGGTTGTGATCGATATAAGTCTGCGTATCAAATACGGCTCGTTCCTGCAGCGATTGCAGTTGGTGAACCAAAAACATCACGACAATAGAGATCAACAACGCAATGAAAGTGGAATTAAACGCGGTACCGAGACTCAGCGTCACACCCATGATATCGCCGTCGACGGCACGGTGAGCTTGTCCGAGCGCGTCACCGATTCCGCGAACGGTACCGATAAATCCGACAGATGGAATTGCCCAAGCGATATAACGAATCATCGACAGCTCAGACTCCAGCCTGCCACCTTCCGATTCGCACAGAGTATTGGCGACGGAAGACACATCCTGGATGTTGCGCGTTGAGCCGAAACGCTCCAATGAAGACAACAGCACACGCGGCAGTAACATGTCGCGCGATCCACCCGGTAGCGCCTGCAGCGTGCGCGCATATTCTCGCGAGTCCTCGGGCAGAATTCTGACGCCGTCTGGAACGGGCACGAGCACCTGTTGCAACAGCTTTCGCTCGCGCAGAGATGTAGTTGCCTTGTAGCCCATGATGGAAAACGCCCACAGCATCAGCACAAAGCACGATTCCTGTTCGAAGTCCTTGATCAAGACCCAGAAAGAACGCTCGACCGTGAAATTCGTGTCTTCCTGAATCTGCAACGCCTGTTCATTCAGGACTGCGGTCGCCCTTGGCCTGACGACCGTCACATAGGTCGCGTGCACGACAATGATCGCGATAATCAGGGAAAATACCTGGAAGAGGAATTCTGTTTGAAAGTTACGTTTCATGGCTAGTGGTCCAACAAGGTTATATGTTGACCGGGAAGATCACTTCTTCGTCCGCGTCGATCTCGTCGCTGGGAATAAAAATCTCATCGAGCGGGCGCGTGTCCGGAGGAGCGGGCGGCGCCACCGTGGTTGTCGTGTCGACCTCTGGGGGGGCAGCGTCCTGACCTACAGACGACACCGATAGGGCCATCAAAGCCAATAGCGCCAATAGCATTCGTGGTAAGTGCATCGTCATTTCTCCCGACAAAGACTCATCAAGTTTAGACCAAACTGGCCACAGATCATTCCAGATTACGCGCGATACGAAAGCCGATATCCTCTCTGCTATCGCTGCTGTAATTGCGGTAGGCGAGGCGCAGGTCGGTGATGGTCGCGCTCCGCCAGCTCGAGCCTCTGATCACGTGGAAACGGCCCTGTTCGGGACCCAGCGGATCAACAGCCACGGTCTCGGTCTGGGGAGAGCCGATCTCCCAGTAATCGAGCACCCACTCTGCCACGTTACCGCCCAGATCGTATACGCCCACGGCGTTCGGCGGAAAATTCCGCGCCGGCGCCGAGACATTGAAACTGTCGTTGTAGGTCACAAGCGTTGTCCGTAGCAGCGTTGCCGCCGAGACATCCGCGAAATTGCCCGAACGATCGGGGGGCGGCAAGGTATTACCCCACGGGAACGTCAGGGACTCGTCCTGACCGGCGAATCGTGCTGCCCAGGCCCACTCCGCTTCGGTCGGCAGCCGATAACCACTGCGCAGAGGTCTCACGGGAACCTGCGCACCGTCAACCTGTTCGTAGACCGGTTGAAAGCCATCGCGGATACTGAGCCAGTTCAGGAACTCGGCGATCTCATCCCAGGTCACGCGGACGACCGGCTGATCATCTTCGTTCAGGGAGACGCCGCCATACGAACCGGAGTCATGATCTGCACGGAATGCCCGAAACTCTGCGTTGCTGACCTCCTGCACACCGAGATAGAACGCCTCGCTGATACTCACAGCCCGTAGGACTTCGTTCGAGCGGCGTCCTTGCTCGCGACGCGATGACCCCATCATGAAGTCACCCGACGGAATCAGCGTTAGTACCTGCGCAAGGCTCGTCTGCACCTCCTTCTCGTAGCCCGAGCCCGTACTTGTATTCAACTCCTCCAGGGTCACATCGAGTATCTGCGGAAACCCCGGTTTTGGCGTGACTTCCCGCGCCTGCTCGGCGAAGCCCGCGAGTCGAATCTCGATCCGATGACTGAGCGCGGACAGTATTAGCTCGCGCGGCGTCACGCCTAGCTGCTCCCCATCAACCCAAACTTCGGCAGCGTCAGGATCGCTGCGAACCTCGACGATCCCCATTCGCGCGGTCATCGAGAGTGTGAGCCTGCGATCGCTGTCAGCCACGACGGAGAGCTCCTGCTCGATCGAGTCGAATCCCGGTTTCGTCAATACAAGCCGATGCGGACGCTCTGGCGTAAGACGCAATGTCAGGGGCGTCTGGCCGCGATACTCGCCATCTACACTGACTGCGGCACCGGCCGGCTCGGAAGCAAGTTCGACGCGTCCATCGGCCTGTGTCAGTTCGACCTGCGGCAGCGTTTGTGGTTGGTCCGCCAAAACCGAGACGACGTCCGCCCAGGCGTTGTAGCCGCGCAGCCGAACCTCGATCAGCCGTTCCCCGGCGCTAAGCTCCATCACCAGCGGCGTCGCTCCGGTGACGGTTCCGTCCACCAGCACGGCAGCCCCGGGTGGGGCGCTGGTCACGGTGATCGGCGCCCAGTTAGGCGTCAGTTCGGCCACCAGACGCTGGTGCTCGCCGCCGCCGATGACGTCCAGCTCATGAACTTCGGCCAGGAACCGTTCCGCGACGAACTCGATCTGATGCCGCCCGGTCGTGATCTCGGCATCGGTCAGGGGAGTGATACCAAGACGCTCACCGTCCACACGGACTTCCGCACGTACGTCCGGCTCGGTCGTCAGCGTCACCAGGCCCGGAAGCCGGATCATTTCGATTTCGATCGTCTGATCCGGTGCCGAAGTGACGTTGATTTCAATATCCAACGGATAGTAGCCCGCGAGCTCGGCCACAACCCGATGCGATCCCGCGCTCAAGAGCAAACGATCCCCCATTCTGATTTTCAGCAGCGTGCCCGGCAACCCGACCGTATCGGGCTCGGGTTCGACGATCAATTCGACCGACTTCGCGGTGAACGCGAACCAACCCAGTACGGCCAGTACGACAAACGCGCCACCGACCACCAAGGCGCTGCGACTCGGTTTGACGCGCAACGTTCCGGACTTTTTCTCACCCAACGGCCGAAACGCGACTGGCGCGATCTCAATTTCATCGAGATTCGCCGCCTCCCGCGCCAGTTCCTCCAGATCGGGCGGTGCGGTATCGCCGCCGGTCACGACCCCTGAGATTTTCAGGTTCAATCGTTCTCCGCCAAGCGAACAGTCGAGCCTGGCAGTATCCAGCGCAATCGTCTCACCGTTCTTAAGCCAGCGTGTCCCGGCTACCGGTTCACCGTCGATCCGCAGATTCCGGGTGTCTCGACCGGGCTGAATAAAAAAACTGCCGTCAAGCCAGCCGATCTGAAGCGATCCCGAGACTCCCTGCAGGCGAACGTCGCTATTAATGTCGCCACCGATCGTTACCGGCAATTCGGCGGCGCTGAAATGCCGCTCTTGGCCACCGACCGACGTTGTCAGTACCCGGTGATTCGCTGCCGTCATCCGATCGGCTCGACACAGCGCACCTCGACCGGAGCTAACTCCCGTCCAGGCAGTACGGTAAATGTTGTGCGGACATCGCGATAGCCGTGGCGACTACCAACAGCGGTATAGTTTCCGGGCCGTATCTGAACCTGAGTGACGGCGAAGGTGCCGAGCAAGCCGACGCGATAAAGCGTAACGTTGGTGAGCTCGTCGGAGTGAAGCTCGACAGTCACGAGCGTCGACGCGAGGACCACGAGCCGATTCAGGTCGGCGATCTGCTCTTCAAGCCGCGGTCCCGGATCCTCCACGCTCCGAGCATCCGCTACTAAACCGCCGGCGTCGGCCAGCACACGGTCGTCGAACAACAGGGTCGGATTACCGATCAGGTTAACCAGCTTCGCCTCCAGATCGGCCCTCAGCACAGAGCGCTCGAGTCCGGCCTGAGCAAAAACCAGCGTTGCATCGGTCACGAGCAGATCGCGGTAGAGTTGAATGGCCCGCTCCCACAGCTCACGGCGCTCAAAGGCCAGCGCGCGTGCTTCGACCAGCGCGATCTGTTCCAATTTCTGTCCCTGCTGTGCCTGGATTTGGCCATCGAGCGCCTCGGCAGAACCCGGCCGCAGGATCAACGCCTCGCCGAACAGTTCAAGGGCAGCGGCGAATTCTTCTTCCGCCAGCGCCGTCAGACCTTGCGACATTCGTGTCTCGAAGCGTCGATTGTCGATACGTGCGGTGACCGCAGTCAGCGCCGACCGCGCCGGCGCCCAGGATGGGTCGAGTCCGAGCGCTGCCCGGAAAGCTCGCGCAGCCTCCTCCAGATCACCCTGCCGTTCGAGCTCGGTGCCCTGCTGTACGAGCACGAGCACCTCCGGAAGACGCTCGGCCCGCTCGAGTCCCGCTTGAGCGGGCGCATTGCCAGCTTCTATTCCGATAACGAGCTGAAATTGTTCTAGGGCCAGTCGCGCATTGCCGGCATCGAGTGCCGCGTTACCGGCGCTGAGCGCGGCCGTGATGATTTCCGCCGACCGGCCGAGTAATTGCTCGCCAATCTGCAGCGCGTTGGCGTATGCCGGTACGGCGTCCTGGAACGCGTCCGCAAGATAAGCGTCGTCGCCGGCACGAGAGCTCTGCTGATACTCCTCCCAGGCGTCTCCTCCCCACTCGGCCGCGGCTAGTCCGTCCAGCCGAGCCTGTTGAGTGAGTAACTCCGCCAACAACTTTTCAGCCTGATCCCTGAGCGTCGCTAGCTCTGTCGCGGTCAGCACAGGCCCCTCAGGTTCCTCGGGCAAGACCTCTACAGGCAGCGCCAGCACCGGTTCCTCGGGCTGTTGCTCCGCGACCCACAGCGGTAATACGAATATGACGGCTAGCACCAGCAGCAGCGACACGACCAGGGCGGTACCCACGAGTAGCCGCGAGTGCCGGCTGTCTCTCTGCCGGGCAGCTGTAACGGGCTTGACGCGCGCCAAGCCCAGTTTGACCGGGATGATGGTCTCTTCGTGAGCGGTCGCTTGCGGGTCTGTGTCTGTCACAACAGTCGGCTTACTCATATTCCAACAGCATAGATTCTAAGACATTCAGGAATGGTCGCATGCCTTCCGCAGCGGATTTTTGCCCAGGACTCAGCGTAGCCTGGACAAGTTCGGCCAGGGCCCGCACGCCACCGTCGGAACCATCCGCCATCGTCACGACCGGTGGACTCGGCGCGGTCTGCAACACGGCCTGGGTCGGGTTCGCGCCGAACGGCAACCGCCCAGCCAGAAGCTCATAGATCAATACGGCAAACGCATGCACGTCGTCAGCCAGTTCGGGCGGCGCCCCTTGCCGGCGTGCCAAGCGCTCGTAGGCGAGCGTTCCACCGCCTCGCGGCGTTTTACCCCCTGTGTCCGCCGCGAGCGCGAAGTCCACAAGCCGCACCTCGCCTGTATGGCTAAACAACACGTTGCGGGCCTTCACGTCGCGATGCACCGTGCCGCACTCGTGAACATAGGCGAGCGCAAGAGCCACATCCCGCGCCGCCCGAGCCCAGTGCCGCGGGTGAGCACCCAATAGCGGCACCAAGTCTCCGCCATCCAAGTACTCGGTAATCAGGCCCGGCATTTCCTGTACGGTGATCAAGCCCAGGGGCTTCAACACATGCGCATGGCACAGGCTCTCCAAGACCCCGAACTCACGGCGAATCAGCTGACTGGCTGCCGAGCGTGTACCCAAGTCGGCCCTGGGTATTTTCAGTGCAACGATGACTCCGGCAATGGTTGCGGCACGCCAGACCTCGGACATTCCTCCCCGGCCCAACAGTGCGTCGATCTGCACGCCATTGCTAAGCGTGGTACCGGGCGTGACAGCTGTCTCGTAACTCACGAACACGGCGGCGGCGGCGTTAGAGACGGCGAACTGGCCGCGCCTACTGCGACCCGTAACGAATCTCAGCCTCCCGAGACCGCTCCGGCAATGGTTTCTGGATCCGTTTGCGTCGCAGCGTCATCGTCTGCCTCGAGATTCTCCGGCTCGATGGTAAATACCTCAAGCTCCTGCACCTCTGCCTCTGCCTCTACTTCCCCTTCGGCCACCGGCAAGGGCTCCGTGTAGATGTCGATCGCCGGAACAAAGCCCGTCTCGGCTGTATAGAGCGCCAACAGCAGCTCTTTCCACTCCTCGTATTGAGCGTT
The DNA here is from genome assembly GCA_004357505.1 of Gammaproteobacteria bacterium. Lineage (GTDB taxonomy): Bacteria > Pseudomonadota > Gammaproteobacteria > Steroidobacterales > Rariloculaceae > SMWC01. The sequence continues at coordinate 30,844 of SMWC01000113.1, forward strand.
CGCCGTTCCGGTCAGGCGATGTTGCGTCCCCTCGATCTCCACGACCATGGGCTTGACCTCATCGTCAAAGCTCGCGGAAAGCTCCTCCAGGGTCTCGGAGTGGAGACGTTTCTCATCACGCCGGACGGCGGCTGTCTTGATCAGATCCATGCCCGTGTACATCATGGCGTCACGCAGTATGCGGCTGGTGAAATCACCGTCGCTATTGGCGCCGTAGAGCACTGAAGCCACAATCGTGGCTATACCCAGCGTCGTTCGCCAGCGACTGGACCGTTGCAGCTCACGAATCGAAATGGCTTCTTCCCTGGCGAATTCGCGCCAGCCGTTATAGGACTCTTCCGCGCTCTGATAGAAGTCTTCGTAGTGCTCGTTTAGCGTCTCGACAAATAGATGTTCGCGTTCACGAACCCGCAGCGTTCGCTCGAACTGGGGGTCGTCTTCCGCCGGTAGGCGGTTCAGGCTGTAGACGCCACGGCGGTCGGGCTCGAGGTAATCAGCGTAGACCTCCGGACTGAGGTCGCCGGCAAAGCGCAATTGTGCGATTGCCCGAAGATTCTCCGCCTCACGGGCAGACAGATCGCCTTGAATATCCGCCAGATCATTAGCAATAGAGTTAAAGACATCCTGGTAGGGGTCACGATCCGGGTAACGTTGACGGTTATACGCGCCAGCCGCCGTGGACATCTCGTAGTCTTGATCCAACCAGACACGACCGGAAGCGTCGACCGCCTGCACGTCCAATTGAACCCGGTCACCATCGGAGTGCAATATCTCGGCAGTGACCTGCAGATCCGCGACCAGGGATTCTTCCGGGGTTACCCAGACGGCACCCCAATGACCGCTCTTTTGCAGCGTATCTCTGAGATGCACAGTCATAAAACGGGCTTCGGTGCGGCGGATATGAACGAATGTGCCGTTGCGTAGCAGATCCTCAAGTACTTCCTTGTCTATATCGCCGTCGGGAACTCCAGGGTCGAATATGACGACGGCGACGTCGAGCAACTGCGCTTCCGGAATAGTCTCCGTTGCCGGTACCAGTGCGACGGTATGCGCAACACGAACCTCAGTCGTGCTACAGCCCGCGAGTAACACTGCTCCGAGTAACAGAATGCCGAATCGCCGCATCGCAAACTTCTCCAACTATCGCCGCACAATAATCTTTTTATATTCGTTGTACTCGTTCCAAAGGGCCGCGCGGAGAAACGGGTCATTCTCCTCGGTGGCGGCCTCACACAGCTGGCGAGCGACCTTATCTCGATCGTCGCAGCCTTCGATCTGAGCTGCGGTCCGTTCAGCCTCGGATCGATTCTCGAATACCGATAGCGGATTGTTCGTCTCGGCGCCATCTTCGACGCCCTGTGCCCCCTCGCCAACCGGCATCTCGTGGGCGTCGACGGGTTTGCCTATATCCCCAGCCGCACCGAAGGCTTCGTCTGCAGCGCTACCAACACCGGCTCGCGCCATCGCCTCCCGTTCGTCGCCCATAATCGCGTCGAACTCCTCCAGAGACCGATTGAAGGCATCCTCCGCGTTGGCCATCTGGCCATCGCTACCGATCTGCGTGCCGTCGCCAAAGACGTCCTGGTCAGCCGAATCGCCCTGCGCCTGCCGGGATTCGGTGCCTTGCTGGCCCGCTTGGCCTGGCTCGCCCTGCTGCTGGGCTTGCTGTTCACCCTGCTGGCCTGCTTGGCCTGGCTCGCCCTGCTGCTGGGCTTGCTGTTCACCCTGCTGGCCTGCTTGGCCTGGCTCGCCC
>SMWC01000114.1 GCA_004357505.1 Gammaproteobacteria bacterium
CGCAATCACCATGTTCGTGTGGAGGTCGTCTCGCGCAACGCGTCCATGGACCGCCGTACCAAGTTGGTGACTGCGATCGGCGCAGCGATGGAAGAAGCGATTGATCAGGACGCAACGGTTCTCTTTCCGGAAAGACCTGACGAAAAATTTCAGGTCATTCGTGCGCATACTGAACTAGCGGCACAGCACGGTAGCGGATCGATCTGCACCGTGCCTCTGGTTGTTCAAGGTGAATTGATCGGTGCCGTTACCCTGGAGCATAGAGATCCTCACCGGTTCGATGCAGCAGTCCTGGCGCTGTGCGAAACCATAGTGGCACTCGTCGGCCCGATTCTGGGGGACCGAAAGAGGCAATCCAGATGGATGGGCGGTCGACTCATGCAGGAGGCGCGGGAACTCAGGCAAAAATTGTCCGGTCCCGGCCACCTGGCTCTGAAACTCGTCGGTGCGTCTGCGGTTTTGCTCGTGACGGCGTTGTTCTTCGTTACGGCTGAGTACCGTGTCACGGCCGATGCGACACTCGAGGGCACGGTGCAGCGAGCGGTGGTCGCACCCTTCAACGGGTATATCGCTGAGGCACATGTTCGGCCGGGCGACATCGTATCGGAGGGGCAAGTATTGGCGACGCTCGAGGACAGGGACCTTGCGCTGGAGCGCTTGTCGCTTGCCAGCGAGAAATCGCAGTTCGACAATGAATACCGTGAGGCCCTGGCTGAACATGACAGCGCTCAGGTTGCGATACTCAGAGCGCAGATCGCCAAGGCAACGGCGCGTCTCGCGCTCATTGAAGAACAACTCGCGCGCACTCAAGTAACAGCGCCCTTGGATGGCGTCGTTATCAACGGCGACCTCAGCCAGTCTCTCGGTGCGCCGGTAGAGCGCGGCGACGCGTTGTTCGAGATCGCGCCGCTAGATTCCTATCGAGTCATGCTCGAAGTTGATGAGACTCAGGTTGGTGTACTCGAACCGGGCCAGACCGGACGGCTCGCGCTGGCGGGCTTCCCTGCCGATTACCTCCCATTTGTCGTGGAGAGAATCACGCCGATTTCCACGGCTGCGAATGGTCACAATTACTTCAGAGTCGAGGCGAGCCTCGACGATACGCCGGAACTCCTGCGGCCGGGCATGCAAGGCGTGGGAAAAATTGATATCGGTACTCGCAAACTGATCTGGATCTGGACGCATCGCATGGTTGACTGGTTTCGGCTTTGGTCGTGGTCCTGGATGCCCTGGAAGTAGACTCGGATGACGGTCCCCTTAGAGAGCCAACATTGGTATCGCGTTGCTGGACTACGGCCGGTCTTGGGAAGCCATGGTAAATTTTATCGCCATATCTATCGGGGTAATGTCTGGTACGTGCTGCGGGACGAGGCATCGGGCCGCACGCATCGGTTTACGCCGATAGCACACGATTTCATCGCGCGGATGAACGGTGTGCGCACCGTTGCGGAAATTTGGTCCTTGACCGAGAACGCACCGGACGACGAAGCGCTCACGCAGGACGAGGTTCTCGAGTTACTCGGTAAGCTGCACGCTGCGGACCTGCTGATCGCAGACATTACACCGGATAGTCAGGAGTTATTGCAGCGGTATCGATTCCAGGAACGAAAAAAATGGAAGACCAAGCTCGGGAGTCCTCTATCAATACGGATCCCACTGCTGGATCCCGATCGTTTTCTAGAACGGACGCTCGGTTGGGTTAGCCCGCTGTTCACTCGGATGGGCGTGATCGCCTGGTTGGCGGTTGTGTCCACCGCTGTCGCTCTTGCTGCATCTCACTGGTCCGAGCTAACGGAGAATCTGACCGATCGTATCTTGACGCCGGAGAACTTGTTCTTGCTCTGGTTGAGTTTCCCTGTCATCAAGTTGCTCCACGAGTTAGGTCATGGATATGCCGCTAAACGCTGGGGCGGAGAGGTTCATGAGATGGGAATCATGTTCCTCGTGCTGGTGCCTCTACCGTACGTTGACGCATCCTCGGCGTCGGCATTTCCGGACAGGCGTAAACGCGCACTAGTCGGTGCAGCGGGAGTAATTGTCGAAATGTTTCTCGCCTCGGTGGCGCTCTTCGTCTGGCTAATCGTAGAACCAGGACTGCTCCGTACGCTCGCTTTCGACGTCATGTTTATCGGCGGCGTGTCAACGTTGCTCTTTAATGGCAATCCGCTGCTACGTTTCGATGGCTACTATGTCTTTGCCGATGTCATCGATATCCCGAATTTGGCCGCACGCTCTCAGCAGTACTTGAGTTATCTGGTACAGCGGTACGCTTTTGATCTCAAGGACGCACTATGTCCCGCGACTGCCCCCGGAGAACGGCTGTGGATGTTCTCTTATGCGGTGGCATCGTTCGTCTACCGCATGTTCATCATGTTCGTGATCATTCTGTTCATTGCCGGAAAGTTCTTTTTGATCGGCGTCATATTGGCGGCTTGGGCAGCAACCACCCAACTGTTGGTCCCGGTCGTTCGCAAGATTCTCTTTTTGGTCAGCGGTCCGGCGTTGCAACAGCAACGTGGACGCGCACTGGCCATGACGGCAGCTACACTAAGCGTCGTATTCGCAGTCATATTTTTGGTACCGGTCCCGCTGTGGACGCGTACTGAAGGCATCGTATCGACACCGGAGCAAGCCGAAGTACGTATGGGAGTCGATGCGTTCGTCGTCCGGTTTCTCGTCGAGCCCGGTTCAATCGTCGAGACCGGGGATGACCTGCTACTGACCGAAGATCCGGCTTTGGCGACTCGCGTTGCTGTGCTGGAGGCCGAACTCGCGGAGTACACTGTTCGGCACGCCATGGCGCGCGCGACCAGCCAGGTTGAGGCTGCCATCATCGCAGATCACATCGAGACGATTGAAGCAAGCTTAGCGCTTGCGCGCGAACAGCTCGGGAAATTGACTATCAGGAGTTCGTCAGCGGGCATCTTTCTTCTGGAACGTCCCCAGGATCTTGAAGGCCGTTTTCTGCACCAGGGCGATTTGGTCGGCTATGTGGTCGATCCCGCTCGCGCAACCGTACGGGTGGTTGTTCGCCAAGGCGATATCGGTTTGGTGCGAGGCCAAACCCGCAACGTGACCGTGCGGCTGGCCGATCGCGTCGATCGTGTTCTAGAAGCCAGTATTACGCAAGCGGTACCGGCGGCAATCGCACGCTTACCGAGCGCAGCACTGGGGGCGAACGGCGGTGGTTCATTTGCCGTGGACCCAAACGACTCCGCGGGCGTTACGATCCTGGAGGATGTTTTCCACCTCGAGCTTCGGCTCGAAGAGCCCGTTGCGAGACTCGGTGGCCGGGCGTACGTGCGCTTCGATCATGGTCTGGAGCCGCTGGGTCAGCAGTTGTATCGAAGTCTGCGTCAACTATTCCTAAGCCGGTTCCATGTCTAGCCTGTATAAACTCATCGACGCGACGACTAACTGTCGCGTCTTCCGGTGGCCAGGCGGGCTCTCACAATATATTCGGAGTGCTGTTGATGGTAGCGGCTAGTATCGCGCTGAAGCCTGGCGGGGTACTGGGTCCGTATCCGGAACGTGCATCTCAGCAGGTCGGACAGCTCGACACGTTTGCACAGCGGGTCCTGGCTCCCTTGCTCGGTCGCTGGTCGACCTACCGTTCCCGATCCCGAGGCTTTCTTGCGATGGTTGACGAGGCTGGCTCGAAGTTGCTCTGCAGATCCGACCAGCGACTACTCGAGCAGGGGCAAGAGCTTCGCTCCCAGCTACATCGTTATGGACTGACGGAGGAGTTGAGTGCCGCCGCGTTTGGGCTGGTCCGCGAAGTCTCTCACCGGACGTTAGGAATGCGTCACTACGACAGCCAGATTATTGGCGGCAAGGTCATGTTGCAGGGGATGTTGGCAGAGATGGAGACCGGCGAAGGCAAAACCCTGACCGCGACACTTCCGGCCTGTGTTGCGGCAATGGCGGGAATTCCTGTACATATTGTGACCGTCAATGACTACCTTGTGCAACGAGATGCGGCGCTCATGTCACCGCTTTACAACATGCTCGGCTTGTCAGTGGGTGCCGTGACGGACGACTTGACGGATACCGAATCGCGTCACGAGGCTTACGCCAAAGACATCACGTATTGCACCAACAAACAGGTCGCGTTCGACTATCTGCGTGATCGATTGACGCTCGGTAGCGACCGCGGCCCAATCCGGCATCGCCTGGATCGTTTACAGGCCAAGGCCGATGCCACGCAGGGACTGATCTTGCGCGGGCTATGTTTTGCCATCGTCGACGAAGCGGACAGTGTACTGATCGATGAGGCGCGAACACCGCTGATTCTTTCCGGTCCGGCTGGCCAACAACAGAAGCCGCAGGTCTATCGTCAGGCACTGGACTTTGCGGCGAAGTTGGAGGCGGGCAAAGGCGAATTCGTATTCGCGCAAGCTCGAAGCAGCATCACACTGAGCGCGATCGGGAAGCAACGGTTGGCCGACCTTACCGAAAAACTGGAAGACCCTTGGCGCAGCGCCCGGCGCCGGGAGGAACTCGTCACCAACGCGCTTATCGCGACTCATCTTCGAGTGCTGGACAGAGATTATCTGGTTCGTGACGGCGCGGTTCAAATCATCGACGCGAATACCGGGCGCGTGATGGCGGACAGATCCTGGCAGGCCGGCATACAGCAAATGGTCGAGCTGAAAGAAGGCTGTGAACTCACCGAGCAACGGGTGAGTCTGGCGCGGATCACTTACCAGCGATTCTTTCGACGCTACATGCGTCTGGGCGCAATGACGGGAACAGCGAAGGAAGCGGCAGGAGAGCTTGCGTCGATTTACGGCTTGCGTGTCGTCAGGATACCGAGCCACAAACCGCTGCGTCGTTACTGCACTTCCCGGCGAATATTTACCACGGCAGACGCCAAGTGGGCCGCCGTAATCACACGGGTGAAAGAGCTGCAGCAGCAGCAGCGTCCGGTTTTGGTCGGCACTCGCTCGGTGGAAGCGTCGGAGCGCTTGAGCGAGCGGCTGACCGCGGCGGGGCTCTCTCATCAGGTTCTGAATGCACGTCATGATGCGGAGGAGGCGGAGATCATCGCGCGTGCGGGTCAGGCAGGTCGAATCACTGTCGCGACCAACATGGCAGGGCGCGGCACCGACATCAAGACCGCACCCGGTGTAGCGGCTCTGGGCGGTCTGCACGTCATTGCTACCGAGCGCAACGAGGCAGGGCGCATAGATCGGCAACTGTTCGGCCGTTGCGGGCGCCAGGGCGACCCCGGCAGTTTCGAGGAGATTCTTTCCTATGATGATGATTTGCTGGTTTTCTGTGCGTCCCGTCCCATTACCCGGCTGTTTCGGGCGCTACACTCGGATCGGTCTGAACTTACCCACAGGGCCGGTACCTTTTTGATGCGGCGTGTGCAGCATCAGATTGAGCGTCGTCACGCGCGGATTAGACGGGCATTGCTCGATGCAGACCGAGCGATCGGCGACGCGTTGGCTTTCACGGGGCCGATGGAGTAGACGGATTTATGAGTCCTGCGAACCTAGCTGACAGAGCCGTCGGGTACGTGCCGCTGGCGCTCGCATTTTTTGCTGCGCAGGCATCTGCTGTGGCCATTCCGCAGCTGGACTGTGTCGTGGAACCGCACATGGTCATCGATCTCAGTACCCAAATAGATAGCATCGTCGAGACGATGCACGTAGAACGTGGCGATCTTGTAGAGAAAGACCAGATACTGGTGACGCTGGATTCAGGCGTAGAGCGGGCCGCCGTCGCGTCGGCCCGAGCGAGAGCCGATGCGAACGCCGACATACGCGCGGGTCAGGTCAATGTAGCATTCGCCGAACGTAGAGAGGAGCGGGTCCAGTCGCTGCTCGAGGACGATGCAGTATCAACCGATCAATTCGATGAGGTGGAAACGGAGACTCGTCTGGCTCGGTTGCAACTAGACCAGGCGGAAGAAGCCACGCGCCTCGCTCGCCTTGAGCTTCATCGCGCCGAAGAGACGCTGAGACGCCATACCATTCGGAGTCCCATCGATGGCGTCGTCGTGCAACGCTATTTGTCTCCGGGTGAATCCGTCAGGTTTCAGCCGATGCTTCGCCTTGCGCAGATCGATCCTTTGCGGGTTGAAGTGATCGTTCCGGTCTCCGCATTCGGCAAGATCTCGGTCGGCCAGAGAGCGATAGTCCAACCCGAAGAACCCATGGTCGGAAACTACCAGGCGAAGGTTACGATTGTCGACCGAGTCGCCGATGCGGCCAGCGGCACCTTCCGGGTTGCCCTTGATCTGCCGAATCCGGATTACAGCCTACCGAGCGGCCTGAAATGCATGGTGCAGTTCCTCGATGATGATGCGACTCCCTTGCAGAGTGATGCGCCGAACTCGGCTGCGACTCAGGCGTCGGCGGATCGCGACTCCAGTCAGCTATAAAACGCCCCGATTCGAATCCAGCCTCGAAGGGCCTACGGGCCTACCCGGTAGCCTGCGGAAAGTAGACCTGTGTCACGCGTAGGACCCCCTGTGTTCCGTAGACTGTGGGCCTCTTTGTATCGAACTAGGTCTCGACGTGAGGAGAGGTTATCGCTATTTAGGAGCTGATCATGCGTGTGACATTCCGTTACCCGGACCGCTCGGAAATGGGCAGCTCTAGCGGGCAGACTTTCCATAATATGGTTGCCGGAGGCGTGACGCTAGCGCGCAGGCTTTTAAACATATTGATGTCCGAAGGACCGTTCATCGGCGCCAGTGTGCCGACTGTCGGAAGCTCGTGCGACGCTCGCTCGCTTCATTATAAATGCCCGGTGATGAACAAAAGAACCCAGAACGGCTTCACCTTGTTGGAGCTCATGGTCACCTTGTTGGTGGCTGGAATCGTGCTCAGTATCGGCGTGCCGAGCTTTATGGAGTTCCAGCGCAACAACGCCATGGTCAGCGCGGCCAATCAGATGATCTCCGGGCTCTATCTCGCCCGTACCGAAGCAGTCAAACGCCAGGTGCCCGTAACGCTGTGCGGTAGCCCCGCTCCTACGATCGCCGCGCCAATTTGCGGCGCAGGCGGTAACGGCGGGTTCATCGTGTTCGTCGATGAGAACAACAACGGTGTCGTTGGCGACCCCACCGACGGCAACGCTGTCGTTGACGCCGGCGAGGTGGTTCTGCTCAAGCGGGCGGCCCCCGGCGGCACGATCAACGTGGTCGGAAATGGCGGCGAGTACATCGCTTACGGCAGCAACGGCTTCTTGGTGGCACAAGCGCCCGGACACGCTCAACCCTCGACAACCGCCATGCTGTATTGCGACGAGCGCGGTAATAAAGATACCGGTGGCCAGTCGGCTGCGCGCGTCGTCAATGTGGCCGTGACGGGCCGGGCCCAGGTCATGCGAGCCCAGGCAGACGTCGTGGCAGCGGTCGCAGCGACCGGCGGTGTCTGCCCTTGATGAATGGGTGAGCAAATGATGATTAGACGACAACAGATTTTTAACGCGCGCACCCGACAGCAAGGATTTACGCTGGTTGAGGTTATGGTGGCGTTGATCGTGCTCTCGGTGGGCATGCTCGGCATCGCAGGGCTTTTCACGCAGGGACTGAGCGCCGGGCGCACTGCCATATTCCGCACGCGAGCCGTGAATCTCGTCAGTGATATGGCGGACCGGATTCGGGCGAACCGTACGGCACAAGTGGCCTACGCTGGAGCTGCGGCCGACAACAACTGCGATCCGTTAGGCGGTGGTGGTGTGGATTGCGCGCCGGCCCAGATGGCGGCGCACGACCTCTTCGTTTGGGACCAGCAGGTTCAACAGAATCTGCCCGACGGCGAGTGGCTCGTTCAGTTCAACGCCGCCGCGATACCGCCGAGCTATACGATTCGAGTGTCGTGGGCCGAGGTCGGTCAAGTGGGCCTGATTCAGCACCAGATGCTGATTCAAGTGCCATCCATCTGAGTCGGACTTAAAGGAAAGGGACTTCACGTGAACAAGATAACGGCAGATTGGCTCAAGCGGGCAACAGGCGTCACCTTGATCGAGCTCATGGTAGCAATGGCCATCGGCGCCTTTCTGATGGTTGGTGCCATGACGGTATTTATGCATAGCCGCACCTCGTTCCGGGTGAACGAATCCATCTCGCGGCTCCAGGAGAACACGCGCTTCGTGCTCGACGTGATCGAGCCGGACATCCGGATGGCGAGCTATTTCGGGCTCACGAGCCGCTCGAGCAAGATCAGTAATGACGCGACACCGCTTGACCCGGTCCCGGCCGGATTGGATGTCGCCAGTGATTGCGGCGTGAATTGGACGATCGATCTGGCAATGGAGGTCGACGGGTCCAACAACGGTTATGGCTGGGCATGTGCGGCCTTCGGCGCAGGCGCGCAGCCGCAGGCCGATACTCTGATGATCCATCGCGTCTCCGAGGACCCGATCGTCGCGTTACAGGCGGATACGATGTATTTGCAGACGGCGCGTTTCAGGGACAGCCAGATCTTCGTGGGTAACGCGGTGCCGGCCGGATTTGTGGCGGCTACCTCGCAGACTCATGCCCTGATGGTGAGCGGCTATTACGTGAGTCAGAATTCCTCTTTAGACACGCCGGGTAACCCCGTGCCCTCACTGCGTATGAAAACGCTGCAGGGCGGCGTGGCGGGGAGTCCGCAGATTATCGATCAGGAAATACTGCCGGGGGTGGAGGACTTCCAGGTGCAGTTCGGCGTTGACACCGATCCAATCGGCGGTGTCAATCGTGGCTCCATAAACCGTTACGTGAATCCCGGGGACCCGATCATCACGGTGGGCGACCCCGCGTTTCTACCCGATGCCCAGATCCTGGCGATTCGCATCTGGGTGCGGGTTCGGGCAGAGCGGCCGGAGAACGGATATACCGATACCGCCGATTACATCTATGCGGACCAGAATGTGCCGGCGTTCAATGATCAGATTCGGCGCACGGTCGTCAGCAAGACGATCTATTTGCGCAACGCGAGGAGAGGACCGGTCTAATGAAGCTTGAACGTAACTACACGTTAGGATCGAGAGACGATCAACGCGGCGCGGTCTTGGTGGCCGGCTTGATCATCCTCATGGTACTGACCGTACTGGGTGTCTCCAGCATAAATACCGCAACGTTGGAGCTCACGATGGCCGGTAATGCGCAGTTCCATCAGGAAGCGTTCCAAGCGGCCGAAACCGGCATCGACATCTCCATGGCACGGCGCGACTTCAACACGCTCACACCGGCCGTCGTGGATCCGATGCCCCTGGACGTCGGCAGCTCTTATTACACCGAAGCGACGTCCACCTTCATGGAGAACACGCCGGTCCCAGGCGCAGCTTTCAGCATGGGCGTGAGCACCGGCTCGGTGCAGGCCTTTCATTACGATATCGTGGCGAGGGGTACGGGACCGAGAAACGCAAGCTCCGTTCACAACCAGAGTTTCTACATCGTCGGACCGGGCGGCCTCTAGGCGCCCTCCGGATTAGGGAGACACATGATGAATCGCGCAATCTTTGCAACACTGGTCCTCGTCCTGGGCACTATCAGCTCGGCTTGGGCTTTTCGAAACGTCGAGCAAGTGGAAGACGCCTATGAGTTGGTGCTGGGTGAAGTCAGCCTGCCCCGACGAGTCACCGGCACGGTGAGCTTCAGGACTTGCCCGACGTGCACGAGGATCTCGCTTCGCGTGACCAATGAGACCACCTATGCCGTCAACGGCGCGACATTGGAGTTCGCGGACTTCTTGGAAGCCGCGGCGGCGATACGCCAGATCGATGGCGGCAACCAAAACACCGCCGTGTACATATTTTCCGATATCAAATCGCATCGGGTCAACCGGCTGAAGCTCGAACACTTCA
>SMWC01000115.1 GCA_004357505.1 Gammaproteobacteria bacterium
CCGATCATTGAGACCCAGGAAGGCGATGTGTCGGCTTTCGTGCCGACGAATGTTATCTCTATTACCGACGGACAAATCTTTCTAGAGACGGATCTGTTCAATGCCGGTATCAGGCCGGCCATCAACGCCGGTCTGTCGGTCTCCCGAGTCGGCGGTGCCGCGCAGACGAAGATCATTAAGAAGTTAGGCGGAGGTGTGCGCCTGGCGCTGGCGCAATATCGTGAGCTGGCAGCATTCTCGCAGTTTGCGTCGGACCTCGACGAAACGACTCGGCGACAACTGGAGCGCGGTCAGCGAGTGACGGAGCTGATGAAACAGCCGCAGTATTCTCCGCTCTCCATTGCGGAAATGGCCGTCTCGTTGTTCGCTGTCAACGAAGGTTATCTCGACGACGTGCCCGCTGAGAAGGTAGTGGCCTTCGAAGCCGCACTACACGCGCATGCTAGAGCCAACGCCGCAGAACTCATGGACAAGATCAATACCACCGGGGACCTGAACGAGGAGATCGAGAGTGGGTTGAAGGCCTTGGTCGAGAGCTTCAAGGCGACGGGGACCTACTAGGAGTTCAGCATGGCGGCCGGCAAAGAACTTCGCAACAAAATCAATAGCGTCAAGAACACGCAGAAGATCACCAGGGCAATGGAAATGGTGGCTGCGTCGAAGCTGCGCAAAACTCAGGCGCGCATGGCGGCATCGCGACCGTACGCCGATCGGATCCGGACGGTCATCGGACACTTGTCCGAAGCGAACCCGGACTATCACCACCCGTTTCTCGAGACTCGGGACGTCAAACGGGTCGGTTACATCATCATTACGACCGACCGTGGATTATGCGGATCGCTGAACGTCAATTTGTTCCGCACGGTGCTGAACGATATGCGCGATTGGCAGGAGAAAGGCGTCGAAGTTGATATTTGTATTATCGGTAGCAAAGGCATCGCGTTCTTTCGCCGCCTGAAGTCGAATGTCGTTGCAGTCGCGAGTCATTTGGGCGACGTGCCGGCGGTAGCGGATCTGGTTGGCGCGATTACTGCGATGACGGATGCTTATGAGGAGGGGACCATAGACCGTCTCTTGCTCGTCCATAATGTGTTTGTGAACACGATGAGCCAGACACCGACAATCAAAACGCTCATTCCGGTCGAGGCAGGCGATAGTGAGGACCTTCAGGACCATTGGGATTACATCTACGAGCCGGACGCGGTCGATCTGCTCGACAACGTTCTGAACCGTTATATCGAGTCGCAGGTTTACCGAGCTGCGGTCGAGAATGTGGCTTGTGAGATGGCGTCGAAAATGGTGGCGATGAAAGCGGCTACAGACAACGCCGGAGACTTTATCGATCAGTTGCAATTGGTCTTCAATAAAGCACGGCAGGCAGCGATTACGCAGGAGATTTCAGAAATTGTGGGCGGCGCGGCCGCTGTTTAAAACGAATGCAAAGGTATAGGTAACAAGCTCATGAGCACGGGTACTATCGTTCAGGTCATCGGCGCCGTGGTAGACGTCGAATTTCCCAGAGACACGATCCCTAAGGTCTACGACGCGCTGCATCTGGACGATCGCGACTTGACGCTTGAAGTGCAGCAGCAGCTCGGTGACGGGGTCGTTCGTACCATCGCGATGGGTTCTAGTGAGGGCCTTAAAAGAGGCTTGCCCGTTACGAACACGGGCGAGGCGATCACCGTACCGGTAGGCGAGAAGACTCTCGGCCGAATCATGGATGTTCTCGGCAGGCCGATCGACAATGCCGGTGACATCGGCGCGGAGGTGCATTTGCCGATACACCGAAAGCCGCCCTCCTACGAAGAGCAAGCGACGTCGACCGAGCTCCTCGAGACCGGCGTCAAAGTCATCGATCTGATCATGCCGATCTCCAAGGGCGGTAAGATCGGGCTGTTCGGCGGCGCGGGCGTGGGCAAGACCGTCACGCTGATGGAACTAATTAACAATATTGCGAAAGAACACGGCGGCTACTCGGTCTTCGCCGGAGTGGGTGAGCGGACCCGTGAAGGCAACGACTTCTATTACGAAATGAAGGAGTCGAAGGTCATAGATAAGGTGTCGTTGGTTTACGGCCAGATGAATGAACCTCCCGGCAACCGGCTTCGAGTGGCGCTGACGGGATTGACCATCGCCGAGTACTTTAGGGATGAAGGCCGTGAAGTATTGATGTTTATCGACAATATCTACCGTTACACGCTTGCCGGAACGGAAGTCTCGGCGCTGCTCGGACGTATGCCGTCGGCCGTCGGCTACCAGCCGACTCTGGCTGAGGAAATGGGGGTGCTGCAGGAGCGCATCACGTCCACAAAGACCGGTTCGATCACATCATTTCAGGCCGTCTATGTTCCGGCTGACGACTTGACCGATCCTTCGCCGGCGACGACGTTCGCGCACTTGGACGCGACGCTCGTTTTGTCGCGGCAGATTGCGGAGCTTGGTATCTACCCGGCTGTCGATCCGCTGGATTCCACGAGCCGCTTGTTGGATCCGAACGTGGTCGGCCAAGAACATTATGATACTGCACGGTCGGTGCAGGCTATTTTGCAGCGCTACAAGGAACTTCAAGACATCATCGCGATCCTCGGTATGGACGAGTTGTCCGAGGAAGACAAGCAGATCGTTCACCGCGCCCGAAAGATCCAGCGCTTCCTGTCGCAACCATTCGCGGTTGCCGAGACCTTCACCGGTACGCCGGGAAAATATGTGCCGCTGAAGGAAACCATCAAGGGTTTCAAAGCCATCGTCGGCGGCGAATACGACCACCTGCCGGAACAAGCCTTTTACATGGTCGGCTCGATCGAAGAAGCCGAAGAGCAGGGCAAGCGCCTGCAGTAGGCGGCGGAGTTACCAATCGTGGCCAGTATCCATGTCGATATCGTCAGTGCTGAAGGAGCAATCTTCAGCGGCGAAGCTGCAATGGTGTTCGCCCCGGCGAAAATGGGCGAGATCGGTATCGCGCCCAGGCATGCGCCGTTGTTGACCGATCTGAAACCGGGCGAAGTGCGGATCCAGACCAGCGACGGCGAAGAGCAGCGCTTCTATGTCACCGGCGGCATCCTCGAGGTGCAGCCGCATCTCGTCACCGTGCTCGCCGATAGTGCGCTGCACGCGGACCAACTCGATGAAGACGCTGCCCTGGCTGCTCGCGAGCGCGCCAAGGAAGTCCTCGAAGGCCGGCATGGCGAGATCGATCTTGCACAGGCTCAGGCCGAGTTGGTGGAAGCGGAGGCCCGCTATCGCGCGGCTCAGAAGCTCAGAGGCAAGCGGGGCTGAGCCATTTTCTACTCGGGGCCGGCTACCGGTCGCGGACCGCGACTCAGCCCACACGCAACCGGCACGTTATTGATGCGCTACCGCGCTATCATCTGTCCTTGAGTAGCCAGTCGACATGGGGCAAATCGTGCCGTTGACCGTTGTGATTCTGGCCGCGGGCCAGGGCAAGCGCATGAACTCAGACCGGCCGAAGGTACTGCAGCCGTTGGCTGGCCGTGCGCTGTTGGCGCATGTCTTGGATACCGCCAGACAACTCGAGCCGGATGCAATCACTGTCGTCTACGGGCACGGTGGAGAGGCTGTCCGGGACGCTTTTGCAGACGCCGACCTGACCTGGAGCGAGCAGTCCGAGCAACTCGGTACCGGTCATGCGCTCGCCCAAGCGCTTCCTTCTATCCCTGACGAGCATCAGCTTCTGGTTCTTTACGGCGATGTGCCGTTGGTAAAGGCCAACAGCCTCAGATCGCTGCTGCGGTATGGCACCGGTGACGAAGTCGTTGTTCTGACCGCGTTTGTTGATGATCCGCAGGGCTATGGGCGCATTTTGCGTAGTGCTGACGGTGCCGTTAGCGGCATCGTTGAAGAGAAGGATGCATCGGCTGAGGAACTTGCCATCAAAGAGATAAACACTGGGCTGATGCGATTGCCGGCGGAACGATCGCGCGAATGGCTCAGCGCGTTGAGCAATGACAACGCTTTGCAAGAGTTCTACCTTACAGACATCGTTGCCAAGGCAGTTTGGAACGACGTCGAGGTAGCGGGACTGCCCGTTACCAGCGCAACCGAGGTGCTCGGTATCAACAGCCGCGCTCAACTCGCGGCAGCGGAACGCATCATACAGCGGCGCAACGCCGACTCCGTGATGGAGTGCGGTGCGACGCTCGCGGATCCAGCGCGATTCGACTTGCGCGGCAAGTTGACGATCGGTCGCGACGTCTTCATCGACGCCGGAGTACTGTTTGAAGGAGAGGTTGAGCTCGGCGACCGGGTCCAGATCGGGCCGAATACCGTGATCTCCAACTCAACGCTGGGCGATGGTTGTCTCGTTCACGCGAACTCGGTTCTGGACGGAGTCGTGGCGGGGCCGGAGTGCGAGATCGGACCGTTCGCCCGCTTGCGTCCTGGAACCGAACTTGCGGAGCGGGTCAAGGTCGGAAATTTTGTCGAAGTTAAAGCCAGCGATATCGCCGCCGGTAGCAAGATGAATCATCTGAGTTATGTCGGCGACTCGAGTGTAGGTGGGGGCGTTAATATCGGTGCTGGCACCATCGTCTGCAACTTCGACGGCGCTGTAAAGAGCCGCACCGTTATCGGCGACCGGGTCTTTATCGGCTCGGGCGTGATGCTTGTGGCGCCGCTAAAGATCGGTGCAGGGGCGACCGTGGGGGCGGGTTCAACGGTGACCAAGGATGTTCCGGCTGAAGAACTGACGCTCGCCCGTGCCAGGCAAACGGTCGTAAAAGGCTGGAAGCGCCCGGTCAAGCCCGCAAAGTGAGCAACACACACCTGCCAAGTTAAGCTGATCTCACCCATAATCGCGATCTGAACGACGGATAAGGACGCTTTAGGAATGTGTGGAATTGTCGGTGCGATCGCCGAGCGCAATGTGACTCCTATTCTCATGGAAGGCCTCAGGCGCCTTGAGTACCGCGGATACGATTCGGCTGGTATTGCCTTAGAGGATGGCGGAACGCTCCAGCGTGTCAGGCGCGAGGGCAAATTGCGCCACCTAGAAGACGCGTTGGCGGAATCCCCGCTCAAAGGGTTCTTAGGCATCGCCCACACACGCTGGGCGACCCACGGCGCGCCAAGTGAGATTAATGCGCACCCGCACATATCCGGGACCAATGTTGCAGTCGTCCACAACGGCATCATCGAAAATCACGATGCACTCCGAGCTGAGCTTGCGGCGGAAGGTTACGAGTTCACTTCGGAGACCGACTCGGAGGTTGTCGCACATCGTGTCCGGTTTCATCTCACCAAGCTCGGCAATCTGCTCGACGCAGTACGGGCGACAGTCGTGGAGTTGAAGGGCGCTTACGCCTTGGTCGTCATGGATGCGAACGATCCGGACGCGTTGGTGCTGGCACGATCCGGCGGTCCTGTCGTCATCGGCCTCGGTATCGAAGAGAACTTCGTGGCCTCCGATATCACGGCACTCTTACCGGTCACAAGGCGTTTCCAGTTTTTGGAGAACGGCGATGTCGCGTTGGTACGGCGCCGCAGTATTGAGATTTTTGACGCGAACGGCAAAGCGGTAGAGCGGCGGATAATCGAGAGCGAACTCACGGCTGATGCGGCGGAGCGGGGACGCTTTCGGCACTACATGCAAAAGGAGATTCACGAGCAGTCGATTGCGCTTGCAGAAACGCTCGAGGGCCGTATCGACGACGGGCAGGTGTTGGACAACGTTTTCGGGCCTGACGCGAACGAGATCCTGGCTGCGGTCGAAGGCGTCCACATCGTGGCTTGCGGCACGAGTTACCATGCGGGACTCGTGGCCCGCTATCAATTGGAGGAACTAGCCCGTCTGCCGTGCATGGTCGAGATCGCTAGCGAGTATCGGTATCGGCGTCCGGTCGTTTTAAGCAAGACATTGTTTGTCGTCATCTCTCAGTCAGGAGAGACCGCAGACACACTGGCGGCGTTGCAAGCAGCGCAAGAACTGGGCTATTTAGCGTCGCTGGCGATCTGTAACGTTGCCGAAAGTTCACTGGTTCGTGAAACCGATCTCGTCCTGATGACGCGCGCCGGTCCGGAAATCGGTGTCGCATCGACGAAGGCATTCACGACTCAGTTGGCAGCGATCGCGCTGCTGACGATCGTACTGGCGAAACACCGCAGTCTAGAGGTTAAGGCTGAGCAGGATCTCGTCAAGCAGCTTGCGGAATTACCGGCGCTGGTCGAGCGGACCCTGGCGCTGGATGGGGCGATCTCGACTCTGGCTGAGGACTTTGCGGACAAGCACCACGCCTTGTTTCTGGGCCGTGGTGTGTTGAATCCGATCGCGATGGAAGGAGCGCTTAAGCTTAAGGAAATCTCCTACATCCACGCCGAGGCTTATCCGGCAGGTGAGTTAAAGCACGGCCCACTCGCGTTGGTAGATGATGATATGCCGGTAGTGACCGTAGCGCCGAACAACGAACTGCTCGAAAAGTTGAAGTCCAATCTGCAGGAAGTTCGCGCGCGCGGTGGCCAATTGTACGTCTTCGCCGACGCCGACGCAGAAATTGATGCTGGCGACGGTGTGCATATCATCCGCATGCCGGCTCATGCCACCGCGTTTCAGGCCCCCGTGGTCTATACAATTCCGCTTCAGTTGCTCGCCTACCACGTCGCGGTACTGAAGGGCACCGATATCGATCAGCCGCGTAATCTGGCGAAATCGGTCACGGTCGAGTAATTACGGTCGCGGCAGTATCGAATCGGGCGAACACTGGGGCGTGATCCGAAGGGCGTTCTAGACGTCGTGGGGCCGTGTCGATGGCGCAGGCGGTGCAATTCCCGCTTAGCACGGTAGAGGCAAGGATCAGGTCGATTCTTAAACCCAGATTGCGGCGGAAGGCCGCCGCCCGATAATCCCACCAACTGAAGCTTTTCTCGGGTTGCTCGAAAAGCCGGAACACATCGGTAAAGCCGAGATCCACGATACTCTGTAACGCGGCACGCTCCTTGGGACTGCACAGAATATTACCCTCCCAGATTTTCGGGTCATGTACGTCGCGATTCTCGGGGGCGATATTGAAGTCGCCCATCACCACGACATGCTCGTAACGCTCAAGGTCACGCCGCAGTTGCGCCACCAGCGCCGCCAACCACTCGAGTTTATACGCATACTTTTCTGCGCCTACCTGTTGTCCATTGGGTACGTAAAGATTCAGCACTCTGACACCGTTGACGGTTGCGCCCAAGACCCGCCGCTGCGGGTCCGAGTAGCCGTCCAGGTCGGTGACGATGTCTGTTGCAGGCTCCCGACTGACCAGGGCGACGCCGTTATAAGTCGGCTGCCCGCTGAAAACGCAGTGATAACCGAGGTCCGCGAATTCGCTGACCGGAAACTTGTCATCGGTAAGCTTGGTCTCTTGCAGCCCGAGCACATCGGGCGCAGCGCTCGCGAGCCAGTCGCTGACGTGCGTCAGACGGACGCGCAGGCTGTTGACGTTCCAGGTCGCAACTTTCACGCGACGTCGGTCCCTTCCGACTGAATACCGGCTTGACGCAATAGCGGCGCAAGGCTTGGTGCCCGCCCGCGAAACTCTATGAAGGCGTCCATCGTATCGCGGCTGCCGCCGCTTGCGAGAATGGAGCGGCGAAATTTTTCTGCCGTATCAGCGTCGAAGGTACCGTGTTCCTCGAATGCAGAGAATGCATCAGCCGCCAATACCTCCGCCCATTTGTAGCTGTAGTAGCCAGCGGCATAACCTCCGCTGAACACGTGGGAAAACGTGCAGGCGAAGCGATTGAAAGCGGGCGTATCGATCACTGCCACTTCACTGCGTACCTGCGCGAGCGTCTCAGCGACACGAGCTCCGGCGGCCGGGTCGTACTCGACGTGGAGCCGAAAATCGAATAACGCAAGCTCGAGCTGTCTGACCATACTCAGGCCGGCATGAAAGGTGCGCGAAGCATTCAGGGCCGCCAATTTGTCCACGGGCAACGTCTCGCCGGTGCGGTAATGACTCGAAATCCAGGGCAGAACTTCCGGTAGCCAGGCATAGTTCTCGAAAAACTGACTCGGTAGCTCGACTGCATCCCACGGCACGCCGTTGATGCCAGCTAAAGACGGGAAGTCGACTTCGGTCAGCACGTAGTGCAGCGTGTGGCCGAACTCGTGGAATAAAGTCACGACATCATTGTGGGTGAGCAATGACGGTTGCCCCTCGCCCGGCGGATTGAAGTTGCATACGAGATAAGCGACCGGCTGTTGGTTGAGCCCTGTGAGTCTCGCCCGGACCAGGCATCCATCCATCCAGGCACCGCCGCGTTTGTTCGGGCGCGCGAACAAGTCGACGAAGAAACTGCCCAAGAGCTCGTCTTGCGCCGATCTGATTTCGAAGTAGCGAACGTCGGGGTGCCACGAGTCCACGCCTTCCCGGGCTGAGATACGGATCCCGAAAAGCGTTTCCGCAACCCGGAACATACCCTCCAGGACCCGGGGCAATGGGAAATAGGGGCGTAGCTCATCATCGGCGAGCTGGAATCGAACTTGCTTCAATCGCTCGGCGTAGAAGTCGACGTCCCACGCGTTGAGTGATCGACCGGCAAATTCGGTGAGCTCGCGCAACTCCTTTTTTGCGACCGGCCGGATCTTGGCAGCCAGAACGGCGAGAAACTCGAATACCTCCATAGGCGTACTGGCCATTTTGGTGACCAAGGACAGTTCCGCGTAGTTTTCGAATCCCAGCAGCTCTGCGGCCTCATGGCGAAGCCTGAGGATGTCCTCGATCAGCGAGCCGTTGTCCCAGCGCCGTGCCTGAGGGCCTCGATCGGAAGCACGCGTCACCCAGGCCTCGTAGAAGCGCTTGCGTAAAGTCTCGGATTCGGCGTGCGTCATGACGGCGACGTAAGTCGGTGGGTCCAACGAAAGCAGCCAGCCCGGGAGATCTTTTGACTCGGCGGCGCGCCGGGATCGTTCGAGCACGACCTCCGGTAACCCGGCCACGATCTCCTCTGCAGTCTCGTGATGCTGAAATGCGTCGGTTGCGTCCATGAGATTCTGCTCGAAGCTCGCCTGCAGCTGGGCCAGGTTCTGCGCTATCTCAGCAAACCGGTTCCGGGCCCGATCTTCGAGTGCAACGCCGGCCAGCCGAAAGTCTCTTAAAGCATGGGAGATCAGTTGGACCTTGGTTCGGTCGCTGTGATCGACAAGCTTCTCAAGTTGTGAGAACCGTCGGTGGAGTGTCCTGTTCTGGCCCAGTTCGATACCGAACTCGGTGATCAGCGACAAGCAACTGTTATACGCATCTCTGAACTCGGGGCTCGAGAGAACCGCGTTTAGATGGGCGACCGGGCCCCAGAGCCGGTGAACCGCGTCGTTGATTCGCTCGAGTTGCAGCGCCCAATCGAATGACGGTGTTTCTTGCCGCTCCAGCACCTTAAGCCGTTGCCGCTGCTGTTCCAACACCTGCATGACCGCAGGCCGGACATGCTCTGAGCGAATAGCGGAGAACGCGGGTAAGCCCGCAGCTGCTGTCAGTGGATTGTTCAAGATCGCGCCAGTCGGGGAATAGCGAAATCTACCATACAGATGCTGCATCAATCCGACTTCGTCCCAGTCTGCGAGTCTTCAGATTCGGAAGCCATGTGATCAGGGCTACGGCCCTGCTGGCTCGCCAGTTAACGTACGGTTTCTAAGGTAAGCTCCCCGCTCCTTGATCGTGCCTAGGGGCCTGAGCGTGCGTAGTTATGATCTGATCGTTCTAGGCGGCGGCAGCGGTGGCTTGGCTGCTGCCCAGCGTGCTGCGGAGTATGGCGCTCGGGTGGTGGTCTTCGAGCCGTCCCGGCTCGGCGGGACCTGCGTCAATGTCGGCTGTGTGCCTAAAAAGGTCATGTGGAACGCGGCTCATCTGGCACACACGTTGCGTGAGGCTGCCGCCTATGGTTTTCAGATCGACGTTCACAGTCATGATTGGTCGGCCCTGAAACGCGGCAGAGACGCCTATGTCGCAAGGTTGAACGAGTTTTACCGGGTGAATCTCGAGAGCAAATCGATCGATTGGGTTCGCAGCTCAGCGAGTTTCCAGGCACCTCGTGAGATCCAGGACGAAGCCGGCGAAACGTATCACGGCGAGCATGTATTGATCGCCACCGGCGCATTCCCGACGGTTCCGGATCTTCCCGGTGCGGACCTAGGTATGACCTCCGATGGATTTTTTGATCTAGAAGACCTGCCTCAGCGGGTGGCCGTGGTTGGAAGTGGCTACATTGCGATCGAACTTGGTGGGGTTCTACAGGCGTTGGGTTGTGCGGTCACTCAGTTCATTCGCTACGAGACGATATTACGCGACTTTGACGAAATGCTAGGCCGGTATCTCATCGAGCAAATGCGCGCTCACGGTACCGACTTTGTGACCGGCGCGGTTCCCGCTAGACTTGAGGCTGCCGAGGCGCTGAGCCTCACGACCGAGGACGGCCGGTGTGTTGCAGGCTTCGATCGAGTGCTCTGGGCTATCGGCAGAACACCGAACACTGCTTCGATCGGGTTACGCGACGCTGGAGTCGAGACAGATGCGAGTGGCAATGTCACGGTTGATCGATGGCAAAACTCCAGTGCGGCCGGAGTCTACGCCATCGGTGACGTGACCGGACAGGCTCAATTGACACCGGTGGCCATCGCCGCCGGCAGGCGCCTCGCCGACCGCATTTTCGGCGACCAGAACGATTGTCATCTCAGCTATGAGAACATTCCAACCGTCGTGTTCTCCCATCCGCCGGTCGGTACGGTCGGTCTGACCGAGCAGGAGGCGAGAAAACAATACGCTGAGAACGAGCTAAAGATCTATACCTCGGAATTCGTCCCGCTGTATAACGCGCTTACCATCGAGAAGCCGAAGACCGCGATGAAGCTGATCACCGTTGGTGCAGACGAGCGCATCGTGGGTTGCCACGTTGTCGGACCCGGCGCCGATGAGATGCTGCAGGGGTTTGCGGTCGCGGTAGCGATGGGTGCTCGCAAGAGAGATTTTGACGATACGGTCGCCATTCATCCCACGAGCGCAGAGGAGTTGGTGACGATGCGCTGATGCATCGCCCGATGGGATCGTCGCTGCTAGAAGACCAGTTTTGCCAGGATATGCTCAGTATCCGGGCGCATCCCACGCCAGATCTGGTAGGATTCCGCAGCCTGCTCGACGAGCATTCCCCATCCCTGCACCGCTTTTCGGGCCCCGTGCTTGCGGGCCCAGGCGACAAACGGCGTGCCCTTGAGGGCGTAGGCGAGGTCGTAACAGAAACTGACCGAACCCACGCAGCTCGGCGGAAACGGTGGGGTTTCACCCTGCGTGCCCGCAGAGGTCGCGTTGACGACGAGATCGAACGGAGCGAGGTCGTCGAGGTCGGTAAACCGGCAGGCCGTGAGTTTACCCGAGGACTGAAACTGCTCGACCACGGCCACGGCGCGCTTCAGGGTCCGATTGGCCAGCACCAGCTCGGCCGGTTCTGCCTCGAGCAGCGGCGCCAGAATTCCGCGTGTTGCGCCGCCCGCCCCCAGGACTAGGATCCGTTTGGCATTGATATCCTGCTCGTGATTGGCGGTGAGGTCGAGTATGAACCCCATGCCGTCGGTATTGTCGCCGCGAATGGCGCCGCCGGGCAGAAAGGTCAGAGTATTCACGGCGCCCGCACGATCCGCCGCGTGCCCGCGTTCGGTCGAAATCTCGAACGCCGCCTGTTTGTGGGGGGACGTGATGTTGAGCCCCTTGCCGCCGGCTGCGGCAAAGCCCCGCACCGCAACCTCAAACTCCTCGGGAGAGGCGTCAATCAGCTCATAGGTGATGTTCTC
>SMWC01000116.1 GCA_004357505.1 Gammaproteobacteria bacterium
CTATAGCTATGGAAGGCGCCCGCGCTGGCTGATCGACTGGCCTGACGCCGAGTTCCACTTTATGCAGGGGCTGAGCCGCTTGACGCGCATCGACGGCGCCGTCGTGAGTCGCTCTACCGGCGACGGGGGACGCCGGATCAACCTCAGCGACGACGCAATCTTCAACTACCCGTGGCTTTACGCCGTGGAGGTCGGTGGCTGGTACCTCAATCCTTTTGAAGCGGGCCGACTCAGGGAGTACCTACTACGCGGCGGATTCCTGATGGTCGATGACTTTCACGGCAGCTATGAGTGGGCCGGTTTTCAGGACAGCATGGTGCGTGTCTTTCCCGACCGACCGATACTGGAGATACCGGAGGACGATGAAGTCCTGCACGTGCTTTACGATCTCGATCAGCGCATCCAGATTCCCGGCATTCGTTTCCTTTTCAGCGGTGTCACCTACGAGGGCGATGGAATCGTGCCGCACTGGCGCGGGATCTACGACGACAGCGGCCGCCTGATGGTCGCCATCAACTTCAATATGGATCTAGGCGACGCCTGGGAACATGCCGATACGCCCGAGTACCCGGAGCCTATGACGGCATTAGCGTACCGCTTCGCTATCAATTACGTGATATACGCCATCACCCACTGAGCGCTGCTCGCCGACGCTATTCGTTGGCGAGCCAGTTAATAATAGCTGCCGTCAGCTCCTCGCCGCGTTGCCGAGAGCTGAAGATATGCTGGGCGTGCTGACTACCGGCAAGCACGATCAGTTCCTTCGGCTCGCCGGCACGCTCGAACTGGTCCTCGACAGCATCCCGTAGCGCATCCCCACGAGACACGATAAACAGCTTGTTGCCGTGCATCTGTTCCGGGGTAGCGATGGGCACGCCGGCTAGTAGAATCAGCTTGGCTATCTCGTCCGGTTCAACGACAACCGCCGCCTGCGCTACGGCACCGCCACCCATGCTGGCACCGATGACCGAGACCCGCTCCGCTCCTGCGTTGCGGAGATAGCGAATTCCTGCGAGAACATCTTGATACAACGCGTTGCCCGCGCGCCCTGCCGTGGATTTGCCATAGCCCCGAAAATCGATGGCGAGCACCTGATACCCCACTGCGGAAAGGTCCTGAGCAAGCCCGTCCCAGCTCTCCTTGTCAAAGACTGCGCCGTGGCCGAGCAAAACCGCATGCTGCCCGTCTCCATACAAATTAGCGTAAACCGTTCCACCGTCGGCGGTCGCGAAGGAAATTTCCTCGAAGCCCTGCGCGCTCACGTTGAACCCCGCTGAACCTAACCAGATAGCGATAAACCACGCCACCGTTCGATTTGCTTCAAGCGCAACTTTCACCGTCTGAACACCGACAACCATGACGGCTTTGAGCCTAACGAATGCGGAGTCTGGGCACCAGCGAGTTGTCGTTCAAGACGCATCGCGGCTGGCAACAGCTGGACTTCCATAATAAACATACCATGCCAGCAGGATCGCCAGGACCGCGCACAGTAGCCCACTCAACAACGTTGCGGTCCCGATACCAATTCGAGCCGCGATCGCGCCGATGACCACGCTGCCGATGGCGGGAGCGGAAAAGGCCACTGCTGCCCATAGACTTAATACCCGCCCACGCATCGCTTCCGCCACCCTTGTCTGTATCAGCGATTGAGAGCCGATGCCGATCAGCGTCAGAGCAAAGCCCAGCACTGCGAACAGCGCGATGCCTAAAGCGTAGCTCTGAGTGACTCCAAGCCCAGCCATCAATAGACCAGTTAGCACGGTAGCTAGCACTGTCGACCGGAGCAGGCGCGTACCCGAACCGAGGCGAGTCAGACAGATCCCGGCAATCACCGCTCCCGCTCCCGAGACCGAAGTCAGCGTCGCCAGCGTGCCGCTGCCGCCACCGAAGACATCGTCTGCGAACGCCGGCAGCATCACGATGACACTACGACCGAACAGCGCTGAGAGAGCCACAATCAGTAACTGCTGGCGAATCGCCGCATGTTGAAACGTGTAGGTGATCCCCTCCTTAAGCTCTGCGAAAAAATGGCTTTTGGGCCCGCCGGAGCGCCGCGTACGGAGTTCGATCAGCAGCAGCGCTGCGATCATCGCCAGATAAGAGATCGCATTCAGTGCGAACGCTGATGCCAACCCCATCGTCGCGATCGCAATTCCTGCCAGCGCCGGGCCCATAAATCTGGAAACATTGAAAACAATCGATTGCGCTGCGACGGCTTCGGCGAGCAGCTCCCTGGGGACCAGGCTCGGAATCAAGGACATTCGCACCGGCTGAAACGCACTGCCCACGATGCCGACCAACGCCGTGATTACCCAGAGGATATAGATGTCCATCAGGCCCGTAGCGGTCAGCGCAAACAGCAACGTGGACAGAGCGATACTGATGACGTTCGCGACGTATGCCACGGTTTTTCGGTCGAGGCGGTCGGCCCAGACGCCAAAGAACGGCCCGAACAAGACGGTCGGCAAGAACTCCGATAACGCTATTAGCCCTAGCCACACTTCGGAACCAGTTAGCTCCCAGGCGAGCCAGCCGACAGCCACGCGCTGAATCCAGAGCCCGTGCAACGAGAACGCACTACCGACGAGGTAGATCGTAAAATCGCGGCTCGCGAAGACTCGAGAAACCATTCGTGATTCTTCCGGGAGTAGATAATCGGACAATATCGCGCAGGCTTTCGTCAGACGTCCTGCGCGCCGAACGATACACCAGGCCCGGTGCGTGAAACAGGCGCGGCCTGTTTACAGAGACCAGTCTAGCTGGATTCGTCAAATTGCTCGCGAATCTCGGCGAGCCGTTCCGCTGTCCCGACATCCTGCCAGACGCCGGTGTGGCGAGCCCCTTTGAGCACACCGCGCTCGATAGCGGCGTCGAGAATTGGGCGAAGCGGCCGACGCCCAGGTCCGAAGCCGTCGAAAAGCAGCGGCGCGAATATCGCCACACCACCGTACGTTAGAAATGGCGGCGTAACGGTAACCGCGCCGGACGTTGTTAGACCGAAATCACCTTGCGCATGATGTGCAGGATTGGCGACGAGCATCACCAGTCCGTCGCGCCGCCCACAACGCAGAGTCGCGAAATCGAAGTCGGTGAACACATCGGCGTTGACAACGATAAAGGGGTCGGGCCCCAGTAGCGGCAATGCATTGATGATGCCGCCACCTGTCTCGAGTGCGGGCATCTTCTCTACGCTGTAGCTGAGTCTTTGCCCCCACTGCGAGATCTCTCCGAGCGCAGACCGAATCTGCTCGCCGAGATAGCAGAGATTGATGACGATGTCGGTCACACCCGCTTCGTGCAGGCGCCTGAGATGTCTGTGAATCAGACTTTCGCCTGCGACTTCCAGTAACGGTTTAGGCCTGTATGTCGTAAGCTCGCCGAGACGTTCGCCGCGGCCGGCAGCCAGTATCATCGCCTTCATCGCAGTCGGCCACAGATTGAACAAGCCGGCAATCGAATGGTCGGATATCGCTCATCCAGCACTTCCGGTCTCCTGCGCAAATCGTTGAAGCAATACAACAACTGTGCCATTGTAATCGTTTGTCCTGCCCGAGCCTTGTGATCCCCAAAAGAAGTTTGACGTTCCTCACCTGGGTTACGATCTGTGCATCGACCCCGGCATGGGGACAAGACGACATGTGTGCGCTCGTCGAGGTGAGCCCGCCGGAAAAACCTGCCCAGGACGTATCCGCGGAGGAGTTCGCGCAGGAGATGCGGGTGAAGATCACCGCCGGACAGGTCGACCTTTCCGGCGAGGAAGGAGTTGAGTTCTTCGACCAGGTCGAGTTTCGTTACGGTGATCGCAGTATCTCGGCTGAGTCTGCAACCTATGATCGTGTTGCGCAAACGATCGAAGTGCGCGGCACCGTATTGTATACCGATTCCGATGTCACGGTGTACGGCGAGGAAGCCGAGGTTGACACCGAAAATGAAGAGATACGGTTCACTGGTGCTGGTTTCGATATTCCACAACGGCCAGCGCGTGGCTCCGCCGAAACAATCCGTATTCGCAGCGACCAAACGATTGCGCTATCGACGGTGATCTTTACTACCTGCCCCGCAGATCGGACCGACTGGGAGTTAATGGCAGCGGAGGTCGAATTGGACGTGGAAAAAGGCTTTGGCACGGCCCGCGGGGTCAAGGTCGAATTCAAGGGCGTTCCGATACTGTACACGCCGTACATGACTTTTCCGATCGATGATCGCCGCAAGAGTGGCCTACTCACTCCGAAGTTCTCGGAACGGGATAGAACCGGGCTCGACATCTCGGCACCGTACTACTTGAATCTCGCACCGAATTACGACATGACGTTGGAACCGCGCTACATGAGCGAGCGTGGAGTACAGTTAAACACCGAATTTCGGTATCTTCTCCCGCGCAGCGACGGACGGCTCAGTCTCGAGTATCTACCGGACGACTCTGACACGAACGACAGCCGCAGTTATCTGACCTACAACCATGAGACGATGCTCGATCAGGGTTGGCGAGTCGTCGTAAGCCTTGCTGATGTCTCTGACGATGCCTACTTTGAGGACTTGGGTGATAGTCAGGCAGTCGCGAGTCAGACTCACCTTGATCGGTACTTGGACATCGGCTATCGAGCTCCGACGTGGTCTCTACTCGCACGATTCCAGGGCTACCAGACGATCGACACCGCCATCGCGGCAGATGACCGGCCCTATGACCGTGTGCCGCAGATCTTGTTTAACGGTCAGTGGTCAGGAGACCTTTTTAAATTCGAGTCAAGCAATGAACTGGTGCAGTTCGATCGTGATGTCGGCGCCACCGGTTGGCGCTTGGACTCGACAGAAGAGGTCAGCATTTCTCTAGCACGACCCGGTATGTTCCTGACACCGGCTCTCGCGCTGCGGCAGACAAATTATTGGCTGGACGACGCCACGCCGGGAGGACGGGACACGTTCTCGCGAACTCTGCCGATCGCAAGTATCGACGCCGGGCTGATTTTCGAGCGCGCACCGGAGCAAAACAGAACCTGGACTCAGACGATTGAGCCTCGAGTGCTTTACGTTCACGTGCCGTTCGAGGATCAATCCGATATTCCGATCTTCGACACGATCGAACCGGATTTCAATCTCGTTCAGTTGTTTCGCAAATACCAATATCTTGGCGCGGATCGAATTGCGGATTCCGAGCAGCTGAGCTTGGGAATCACCGCTCGACTTATCGATAGTCGAAGCGGTCGAGAGACCGTGACGGCGACACTAGGACAGACACGCTATTTTGGTACGCAGCGTGTCAGTTTGCCGAACAGTCCGCCGAATAATGCGAATGTCTCGGACTATATTGCTGAAGTATCGATTTATATGTCTGAGGCCTGGAAACTCGATGTCGACTATCAGTGGAACAGTGAGACGAATACCACCGCCCGGATGGAGACCAGCCTCCGATTCACTCCTCAGGAGGATCGATATGCAGGCTTCTCTTATCGTTATCGTGAAGGCTTGTTGGACCAGGGTAGCGTCTCACTGGTCTGGCCGGTCGGCCAGAGCTGGCGAGTCATCGCACACTACAGCTACTCCTTTCTTGAGGAGGAGCCCCTCGACAGCTTTCTCGGCTGGGAATACGAGGCCTGCTGTTGGCGGCTGCGCCTGATCGGCAGACGCTATATCAGCCGTCGCACCGGAGAATCGGACAGCTCGATCTCGGTACAGCTCCAGCTCAGAGGCTTTTCTGATGACGGCAGCTCCCCGGAGGAGCTGCTGGATCGTGGTATTCTTGGCTATCGGAGTCTCGGCAATACCTTATAACCAATTGAAAATTATAGTTTATTCTGCTGCGTTCTTGATGGTCGCGGGTCTTGCGCCGAGCCAGAGCTGGTCGCAGACGCGCGAGTTGGGCGCGGCCGGTGAGCTCCTGGATGGGGTCGCTGCCGTTGTCGATAACGGCATCGTTCTCACTAGCGAACTCGAAACGCGCGTGGCCGTGGTTCTCGAGAATATGCGTCTGGCTCAGCGCGATTTGCCACTCGAGCAGCAGCGACCGCTGCCACCGCTGTCAATTCTTGAGGAGCAAGTGCTAGAGCAATTAATCCTCCAACGGATACAGCTGCAGCGCGCCGAGCGATTCGGCATTGTCGTCAGCGATGAAATGCTGAACCAAGCGCTGACCTCGATTGCTCAGGATATTGGCTTGACGCTCGAATCTCTGCCCAGCGCGCTGGCAGCGGAGAGCATCGACTATGCGATGTATCGCCAGGACACTCGTGAACAGATGATTCTTGATCAGCTCCAGCAACGCGACGTCTACGCCGGAATTGTCGTGTCGCCGCGCGAGATGGAGCTCTGCCTCAAACGCAGCTCCACAAGCCTCGCCGAGGACGTTGACTATGATATCTCGCACATTCTCATCGGTTTGCCTTCGAGCGCGACGCAAGATGCGCTCGCAGACGCCAACGCACAGGTCGCAGAAATTTACGCTAGGCTCGACGACGGTGACGAGTTCTCCCAGCTCGCAATTACCTTCTCCGATGGCCAGACGGCGTTAGAAGGCGGCTCGCTGGGTTGGCGCAAAGGTTACCAGCTGCCGACGTTGTTTGGCGACATCGTAATCGCGATGGAACCGGGAGAGGTCTCGGAGCCGATTCAAAGCGGTAGCGGCTTTCATATCGTGCGGCTAAACGACACGCGGGGCGCCCAGGTCGTCATCGTCGATCAGCTCAAAGTTCGACACATTCTCCTGCGTCCAAACGAAATCATGGACGCCGATGCCGTGCGGCAGAGACTTCTCGGTATACGGGAACAGATTCTGGCGGGCGACGAATTCGCTCCTATCGCTCAAGCCGTGTCCGAAGATCCGGGCTCTGCTGCAGAGGGCGGTGATCTCGGTTGGGTAGAAGCCGGTGTCTTCGTGCCCGAGTTCGAACAGATGCTTAATTCTCTGGAACTCGATCAACTCAGTGAGCCGTTCGAGACCCGGTTCGGCTGGCATATTGCCGAGGTAACGGATACTCGCTCTTACGACACGACGGAAGAGATCAAGGAGCAGAGATGCGCCGACCAGATCCGTGCCAGCAAGGTGGAAGAGGAACGAGAGCTATGGTTGCGGCGACTCAGAGATCAAGCGTTCGTTGAGACACGACTTTAGTCCGCAGTTTGCACCAGACCTCTGGGAATTCGGCCGGTATACGGGTCTAGCAGGCTGCTAGGTTTTGAGCTCACAAGTTCCAATCGTATTTCTCAGTTCCGGCGAACCGGCGGGTATCGGCCCGGATATCTGCGCGATGTTGGCGGCAGAAGACCTGCCGATCCGGCTACTAACACTCGCCGATGCGACTATGCTCGCCAAGCGTATCGACGATCTTGATTTAGAGGTCGCCGTGCACACAGTTGCTGGTCCGGACGACGTTGAGCCCCAGACCGCAGGGCTGATGCAAGTACTCGATATTCCCGCACCCGCAGCGGTTCGACCCGGTCACCCGGATCCGGCGAACTCAGCCTATGTCCTCGAACTGCTGCGACAGGGCGTCGCGCTGTGCACCGCCGAAAGCAATGCAGCCCTGGTCACAGCACCAGTGAACAAGAGCGTCATCAATGCCGCCGGAATTCCCTTTACCGGCCACACGGAATTTTTAGCGGCGGCAACGGCAACCCCGACGCCCGTCATGATGCTTGCTTGCGGAGACCTTCGTGTGGCGTTGACGACCACGCACCTGCCGCTCGGTCAGGTAACGAAAGCGATCAGCCGCAAGCGAATCGAGCAGGTGCTCACCGTGCTGGACAGGGAGCTGCGGGAACGCTTTGGGCTAAGTACGCCGCGTATCGCCGTACTCGGGCTCAATCCTCACGCCGGAGAGAGCGGTCTACTGGGGCCCGAGGAGCAGCAGATCATCGAGCCCGCCATACGCAGCCTCGAAGAGCGTGGCCTATCGCTACTCGGCCCGGTTCCGGCGGATACCGCGTTTACACCAGAAGCGCTCGCACGCTGCGACGCCGTGCTCGCGATGTATCACGATCAAGCCCTGCCGGTCATCAAGGCCCTCGCTTTCGGTAAGGTGGTCAATATCACGCTCGGGCTGCCGATCATCCGCACTTCTGTCGATCATGGTACTGCGTTCGAACTAGCGGCTACGGGGCTGGCGAAACCCGGAAGCCTGCGGGAAGCCATCCGCGTCGCACGCGAGCTGGCCGCGAAACGGAGCCCCTGATGCGGCCGCGAGCCCGCAAAAGTTTGGGGCAACATTTCCTGCACGACCCAGCCGTGATCGACAAATTAGTGGCCTCAATTTGCCCGCGACCAGAAGATTGCATGGTCGAAATCGGTGGCGGGCGAGGCGCGTTGACGTTGCCGTTGTTGCAGACGCTTCGTGCCTTACACGTGATTGAAATCGATGATCATCTGGCCGATCACCTCGCTCGGGTCGCCCCCAAGACCGGGAGATTGATCTTGCACCGCGGCGATGCACTAAAGTTCGATTTTTCCTCTCTGTCGCCGACACCCGCGTCACTTCGAGTCGTAGGTAACCTGCCCTACAACATCTCGACGCCACTGCTGTTTCATTTGCTGCAACATCGCGCAGCGATCAAGGATATGCATCTGATGTTGCAGAAGGAAGTCGCCCAGAGAGTGACAGCGGCGCCCGGCGGCAAGGACTATGGACGCCTGACCGTGATGCTTGCGCTCTGGGTGCAAGCGGAGACCTGCTTCGAGATCGGCCCAGGTGCTTTCTCGCCTGCGCCGCGGGTCCGGTCTATGGTCGTGCGGATGAGGCCGCAGGTCGAACCACGATTCCATGTCACCGATGTGGATCGATTCACCGAACTCGTGGCCCGAACATTCTCTATGCGGCGGAAGACGCTGGCACGGTCGCTCAAGGGATGCTTGAGTAGAGAGCAGATAGCCTCGGTCGAGATCGATCCGGGCGCCCGCCCCGAAACCCTGCACCCGGAGGAATTTGCGAAGCTCTCAAACCTTGTTGGGCCACTGGGCCCCGATTCTGATCCGGATTAGAATCGCGAAGGTCTTTGTCTTCACCGCGAGCGCTTGTGACACTCTACGCAATCGGCGACATACAGGGCTGCGGTCAAGCGTTTGTCGAGCTGTTGAGTGCAATCTCATTCAAGCCCGAACGCGACCATCTGTGGCTGGTCGGAGATTTGGTCAATCGCGGCCCCGACTCTCTCGACGTGCTGCGCGAGGTGATGAGCCTCGGCGACAGTGCAACGACGGTTATGGGTAATCACGACCTGCACCTACTCGCGACTGCGGTCGGGGTACGCAAGCCCGGCGAGAGCGACACGTTCCAAACGGTTCTCGCGGCACCCGATGCCGCAAACCTCCTCGATTGGTTGAGATCTCGGCCGCTGCTGTTCCATGACTCGAGGCGCAAGCGACTCTTAGTCCATGCGGGCCTGCCACCTACCTGGTCGGTCCGTGATGCCGTGTCGCGCGCAGGCGAAATTTCTGTGCGCCTGCGAGGACCGAACTGGGCCGATGTACTTAAAAAAATGTACGGTGATGAGCCGCGTGCCTGGTCCGCCGATCACCAAGATGCAGACCGGCTGCGCTACATTATTAACGCGTTGACTCGTATGCGTTACTGCGATGAGCACGGCGACCTGGAGTTTGAGCATACGGGCCCACCGGGCACCCAACCCGCTCATCTTGTTCCATGGTTCGACTTCCCCGGACGACCAAGCGAGACCACCCATATCGTATTCGGCCACTGGGCAACTCTGGGACTCCTGCGTCGACCCGACATCACGGCCTTGGACAGCGGCTGCGTCTGGGGTGGGTCGCTCACGGCTGTACCCTTAGAACCCGCCGGGGAGCCCATCGCTGTCGCTTGTGCCGGAGCCGCAGTACCGAACTCCATCGACTAGCGCTCGAGCCGAGCGCCGGAGTTCTGGTGCCAATGGCGGGTTACACGGCTATCGGCGCCCGGATGTGAGCATGCGCACGATAGTCGATCAGTTCAAAATCCTCGTAGCGATAGTCGAACAGCGAATTCGCGTGGCGTTTTATGATCAGCTCCGGAAGCGGCAGTGGTTCCCGAGTGAGTTGCTCATCAGCTTGTGTCAGATGATTGAGGTAAAGATGACAATCGCCGCCTGTCCACACGAGCTCTCCTGGCCGCAACTTGGTCTGTTGTGCCATGAGCATGAGCAACAGCGCATAGGACGCGATATTGAACGGCACGCCGAGAAATATGTCAGCGCTGCGCTGATAGAGCTGACAGGACAGTCTGCCGCCCGCTACATAGAACTGAAACAATACATGACAAGGTGGCAGAGCCATCTCGCTGAGTTGAGCTACGTTCCACGCGCTGACGATGATACGCCGCGAGTTAGGATCGCTTTTTATTAGGTCCAGCGCCTGCTGGATTTGATCGATGTGCCCACCGTCGGGCGTCGGCCAGGCTCGCCACTGAGCCCCATAGATCGGTCCCAAATTTCCCGAAGCATCGGCCCAGGTATCCCAGATTGTAACGCCGTGGTCATTGAGATCGGCAACATTGGTAGCGCCATTGAGGAACCACAATAGTTCGTGAATGATTGATCGTAGGTGCAGCTTCTTGGTGGTTAGCAGAGGAAACCCCGCATCCAAATCGCAGCGCAGCTGATGACCAAACACACTTAAGGTCCCTGTACCGGTCCGGTCGGACTTGCGAACGCCGTGGTCACGAACCTCCTTGAGCAAATTCAGATACTGCTTCATTGAGCCCTTCTCTCGACCGATGCACGAGCTCGATAGGCGAACCAGAACAACATGACGCCCACCAGAACCATCGGTAGTGATAATACCTGGCCCATCGTAAGCCAGCCAAACGCAAGGTAGCCGTCCGCGACCTCATTCAGGTGCAGATCCGGTAGACGTACGAACTCGATTGCAATGCGAAATATCCCGTAGCAAATCAGGAACAGAGCGGAGACGGCCGGAATCGGACGCGGCCGCAACGAAAAACCCCAAAGGATCAAAAACAGAACAAGTCCTTCGAGAGCTGCTTCGTACAGTTGGCTGGCGTGACGCGGCACGCCATCGACAATGACTGCCCAGAACGCGTCTGAATTCGTCTCAGCGCCCCATAACTCGCCGTTGATAAAGTTCCCGATACGGCCGAGACCCAGTCCTGGCGCAACCCAGGGCGCAACAAAGTCGGTCACGGCGAAGTATGGTTGTTTGATGTGCCGGGCGAATAACCCCATCGCGATGAGCACGCCCAGCAAGCCGCCGTGAAAAGACATGCCTCCCTCCCAAACCTTGAAGACCGTGAGGGGACTGTCGAGGAGACTGCCGAGGTTATAGAACAGCATATAGCCAATTCTCCCACCGAGAATGATCCCGAGCGCGACATAGAAGACCAGGTCATCTACCGACGCAGGAGAGATCGGACTATCCGGGCGTTTCGCTCTGGCACGCGTACCAAGCCAGGCCAGAAGAAATCCACCCAGATACATCAGTCCATACCAGCGCACCTGCAGCGGGCCGAAGGCGAACGCAATGGGATCAATGTCAGGATAGGTAAACACAAGACGGTAGTGTAGTTGGGGACCCAAGCGGGGGCTAGCGGCGCTTACTGCTATAGTCGATTCATGGCGAACGAGCTAGCGCGTGAAACCAGCCCTTACCTTCTGCAGCACGCTAACAACCCCGTCGATTGGTTCGCATGGAATGAAGAGGCGCTGCAGCGTGCCCGGCAGAAAAATAGGCCGATCTTACTGTCGATCGGCTATTCAGCCTGTCACTGGTGCCATGTCATGGCCCATGAATGCTTCGAGGACGTCGAAACCGCGAAGCTCATGAACAGATTGTTCGTCAGTATCAAGGTCGACCGCGAGGAACGCCCAGACCTGGACAAAATTTACCAGAGCGCCCACCAGTTGATATCCCGCAGCCCGGGCGGCTGGCCGCTGACCGTCTTCCTGACCGCCGATGGCCACTTACCGATCTTCAGTGGCACCTACTTTCCGAGGGAACAATTCAAACAAATCTTAACCAGAGTCGAGTCTTTCTCCCGCTCTCACAAAGGTGAGATCGAGAGTCAGGGGAGAATCCTGCGCGACGCCCTCGCGAACCTCGATCCGTCTACAAGCGGTAGCGACTCGGCAAAGCTCACAGAGGCGCCGATACGACTGGCACGGAAGCAACTCGAAGCGTCCTTCGACCCCGAATACGCGGGCTTCGGCGGAGCGCCCAAGTTTCCTCACCCGACCAATATTGAGGCCTTGCTCTCTACTTGGCGCGCGACGGCGACAACTACGAAACCGGATCTAGACGCACTAGACATGGCTACTTCTACCCTGTCGCGCATGGCGACGGGCGGACTCTATGACCAGGTGGGCGGAGGCTTCTATCGATACTCGGTCGATCAACGCTGGGCGATTCCGCACTTTGAGAAAATGCTCTACGACAACGCGGCGCTGCTAGCGGTTTATAGCGATGGTTTTGCCGCCACTGACGAAGCCTTGTTCGGCCGAATTGCGGCTGAAACAGCCGACTGGGTTATCCGCGACATGCAAGATCCGGACGGCGGTTATTACGCCACGCTGGATGCGGATTCTGAGGGGCAAGAGGGTCGATTTTATCTCTGGACACCCGCTCAACTCGATGCGCTTCTCACTACCGAAGAGAACACGGTCGCGCGCGAACATTACGGCTTGGACCTCGATGCCAACTTCGAAGGCGAAGCATGGCATCTCCATGTGGCCGTTCCGATCGACGACCTCGGCACTGGAATGTCATCGGATCGGGCCAAGGACGCGCTAAAGTCGGCGCGCAAGAAAATGCTTGCAAGCCGCAACACGCGAGTCTGGCCCGAACGTGACGAAAAAATTCTCGTCGCCTGGAACGGCTTGATGATCAAAGCGATGGCCAATGCTGCTCGAATACTGGGCAGACCCGACCTGGCCGACTCCGCCAGCCGAGCAGCAGACTTTATCCACTCGCAGATGTGGCGCGACGGTCGACTCCTCGCGAGCTTCAAGGACCAAAGGGCGCGATTTCCAGCCTATCTCGATGACTACGCGTTCCTGGCGGACGGTCTGATGGACCTCCTTCGATACCGTTGGCGGTCCGATTATCTGGCGATCGCTTGCCAACTTGCCGATGTACTGCTGGCGCGATTCGAAGATCCGAATGGGGGCTTCTTCTTCACCGCCGACGATCACGAGACTCTGATTCATCGGCCCAAGCCGTACTCGGACGAGGCGACGCCCTCAGGTAACGGCGTAGCGACCCAGGTGCTGTTGCGGCTCGGGCACCTGTTAGGTGAGACGCGTTATCTAGACGCAGCAGAGCGAACTCTGCGTGCTGCCTGGCCTGTGCTGCAACAGTATCCGCAGGCGCATGGCACGCTGTTGCAGGCCCTGCGGACGTACTTAGAGCCTCCGGAGATCATTGTCGTTCGTGGTGATCCGGATGCGCTAGCGGACTGGCAACGGTATATCAGTGCCGGCTACAACCCCGGCAGAATGAGCTTGATCATCCCCAACGATGAAGAGACTTTGCCCGGTCTGCTGCAGGAACGTGTGCCCAAGGGCGACGCTATTGCCTACGTCTGCGAGGGAACGGTATGCCGCGCACCCGTCACGAACCTCGAGGAGCTTGCTGCGACGTTGGCTACGGCTGAAACCTGAACACGGCAGTGACCGTAGTAAGGCCGCACGCGGACAGTCTTGCGAGCGCCGTGGGCGAGGAGCGTGCCAGGAACGGCTTAAAGCGACGAGCCCCCGTTTCGAGCCGAGCCATGGACGGCGAGGCGAGATTGAGTCGAGTAAGAATTATCCGCGTGCGTCCCCTTGAGCCGACCGTTCCTACCTGGGCTCAGCGAGAAGCTCAGTTAGCAAAAAGTGTGTGTACGCGTGCGCGCCGCGCCATTTGCTCGCCCGCGGTCCAGCGACGTTCAACACCTTGATGTCGTTTTCACGGATGAACTTATCCAACAGATCAACCGACTCAGCTCGACTCAGCGTTGCGACGTCGATCAGTACATGGGGCTTGCGCTCTTGCCCACAAACCTCTGCCGTCAGCCTTGTACCGCCCTCGAGTACCGCGTCGAATATGATCGCCGTGCCGTCCGAATCGACGACGTTTTGCCGCGTACGTTCAGAATAGCCTGAGCCGACCAGCTCGTGAACCGGGTAGCGGGCGGCAATCATGCCCGCTTCGCTACGACGTCCTTCGGGACACCAACCTCCGCAGCTGACGCCCCGATCCAATGCCGCATCTAGTGCGCCCTGATCGACACCCGTCTGGCCACCGGACACGATCGTAAGCGCAGGCGGTCTTGCTGCGGCGTCCCCCGCCATCAGTAGGCCGTTGGCTGATCTCCGGCGCGAACCGTCACCGCCCCGCCGTTGAGCCCCGCGAACTGCACCGGGATCGAAACGATGGAACCGCCGCGATTTCGGCTGACCACGAAGTGTAGATGCGGGCCCGTGCTAAATCCTGTGTTACCCGAGGCGGCGAGAACTTCGCCGCGCTCGACACGCTGGCCCGGCACGACTCGAATCGAATTCCAGTTCAGATGGGCGTAGAGGCTCATCGTGCCATCGTCGTGATACACGCGAACGACATTCGCGCGCGGTCCATCAACAGATTGGTCCGTCCCCGACTGAAAGAAGTCATTGGCAACTTCGATCACGATTCCAGCTCGCGCCGCGTAGACGCCGGTACCGATGGGCATCATAAAGTCGATCGCATGACGACTGGACGGATCGACGTGGGTCTCCTGATCCGGGTACGCTTGCGAAACAAAAAAGCTCTCGGCTGACGCATACGGAAGCCGGTATAACTCCTGAGGCTCGTGGCGTGCTTCAGGATCGCCGGGAATATACTGGAACTGGTACTCGAAACTCATGGGTATCGTTTCTTCGCCGCGACGAACGCTCAGGAGTTCGGTTTCACTTCGCGCCGGCAACACCATGTTGCCCTGAGCCGATGTGTCCGACGCGAGGTTTTCCATCGAAGCTAATTGGTAGGCGATCTGGACCGGACTGAAATAAGTGTTCGCAGCGATCAGGCTCAACCCATCGGCTGTCGGCCGCTGAGACACGCGCACTTCGGGCGTATTCGCAAAACGTTGTAACGTCTCTTCCTGATACGCCTGGCCAGCGTCCGGCTGTCGATCAGAGTATATCCACACGCCGTCGGCGTCCTGATATTTGTACAGTTTCTGGGCGTGCGCGGAGTGGCTGAGAGCGACGCACAGGAGTAGACAGACCACGCGTGCGATCAATATTAAGCGTCTCATCGCGAACCTCATCCGGGAGCACTTTGTCCGAATCAGGTCCAATGGCCAAGGACCTTCGTCACGAGAATCGGCCGATCCACTTCGTTATGTGGCCTGTACGATGACGTTACTGCAGCTGGTAGCGCCGCCACCCGTCAGCTTCGCGTCGCAGCTCGTAACTCGGCCAATAGTGGTTATCCATCCTCAGTGTGATGACCTGCGGCACGCTGTTCCGTGTCACGGTGTTGAGCCTGACCGAGTCATGGTTCTCCAGGCCATTGACCGCCGCCAGGAAACTGTCCAAGTCAGGCGTCGGCTGTCCGTCGACGCCGACGATACGACGTCCCGCAAATAACCCCGAGCGACTCGCAGGAGAGCCGAAAGCGAAATAAGACACGTAGACACCCTGAGAATCGATGCCGCGCTGCACCGATATCGCCCGATGGGGTGTCTGTACCAGCGCCCCTGCCCACAAGACAACGCGTTGTATTCCTTCCCCGCTCAGCTCGACGGTGCCGACCAGCTCAGTCAGTTCCCGGCCGTCTCTGAACACGGTGACCTCGACCTCAGAACGCTGTGTTGCCAGCTCGACCTCTCTGAACGTATTCAGCGGTTTTCCGTCGATACTCAAAAGAATATCGCCGGCGCGAAAGAATTCCGCCGCCGGCGAGCCGGCGACCGCGCTGGCCACGGCTAACAGTTGACGGCGCTGTGGGTTGTGCGACTCGTAACTCTCGACCCAACTCTCCGGTAGATCAACCTTTCTCGCGGTCGCCAATGGCATGTGGCGCCACTCGATCTCCAGCGAGCGCAGCGGCTGATCATCCTGCAGACGCTTAACCATGTCGACGATCAGCTCAGCGGGTATTCCGATGTTGACTTGTGTCACTTCACGACCCGTCTGATAGGCGAAGGTAGCCCAAAGGGCGGCTACCCTGCCTTGACGGTCGACGATAACACCATCGAAATCGTCGGGGCCATTGACCAGCGAGATGCCCTCCAAGTTCGACTCACGAAACCGCAACGTCCGGGATAACGGGAAGTTCACTGCCTCTAACGCGGCGACCACGCTCGATTGAGACGACAGTTTATGGTCTGGCTTCAAACCGACCACTGCCAACGCATCACCTGGTAGCACTGCTTCGGTCGTGAATACCGCACTGCGCGTCGGCGTGCTGCCGATCAACTCCGGGTCGTAGGACACTATCGAAAGATTGTGCAGCGGATGCACATACTCGACCCGTCCCGGTATCTCCAGGGAACCCGCAAACGTAATGCGGACGTCGCCCATGACTACCGGCACAGTGTTGCGATCGACAACGACCAAGCCACGCTCGGCATCTGCTATCAGACCCGTCCCATAATAGTGGTGGTCAGAGACTCCGGAAACCGTATAAGGCATGTCGAAGTTGACGAGCACCAATGAGGGAATGATGCGTTGTATGTAGCGTTCCCCGGGCTGCGGGGGAAAGGTCGTATCCTGAGACTCCCTGACCCGTGCAGGCGGCGCCGGCGCAAGCTCCTCGCAAGGCCATAAACCGATTTCATCAACTCGCTTGCACCGCTGTGCCGGGAACCAGTCCCGGTCGTTGGTGATGATGCGCTGCCGTTCCGTCTGTGGATCATCGAATTGCACGTACCGAACGGTCACGCGTTGATCGTCCGGAAGCCGCTCTATTACACGCTGCAGGTCATCGAGGTTCCGCATCTCCTCACCATCAACGCTTAACAGCAAGCTGGTCCGCGGGATCGCAGCGGAACCGAAGATGTACCCAGGATTGGCCACATAGACGCCCGAGATCGGGCGATTAAAGTGACGCGCCTGTTGGTAGGATAGGTTGTTGAATACACCATCGCCATACTGGATGAATTCGTCCGGAGTGATCTGGTGCAAGTCATCGACGGTCAGGGATTGCTCCAAGACCTCGCCGCCACGTTCTATTTGCAGCGTGACGCTGTTACCGACGTTGTCGTCGAGAACGGCTTCCATGGGCACGAACGCCGCCGTCAATTCGCCGTTAACACGCACGAGGATATCCC
Organism: Gammaproteobacteria bacterium; assembly: GCA_004357505.1. Lineage (GTDB taxonomy): Bacteria > Pseudomonadota > Gammaproteobacteria > Steroidobacterales > Rariloculaceae > SMWC01. Next base: position 17,229 of record SMWC01000116.1, read on the forward strand.
CGGGCTTAAGAAATTCGCTCGCCTCGGCGCCCACGATCACGCGTTCGACGACCAGCAAGCCGGTCTGCTCCGGATAGGCCTCGCGGACCAGTGCCTCGGTTCGCTCGGTCAAGCCGAGACGCCGCAGCTCTGCAAAGGGCTTGTGGACGAACTCGGTCTGTAAGGTGCCCCTGGGCACCGGCAAGCCACGCTGGATAAACCCCAACGCGCGACGGACACGATCCAGCGGTAGAAAGAAGCTCGACGCCGCCTGGCTGCTCGCACCGGCATTCAGTGCGACCACACGTCCTTCAATGTCCAGTACCGGCGAACCGGACGAACCACCGGAAGTACTCGACGCCGCCTGCATATAAAATGTATTGAAATCGTTGTAGTTGCCGCGCCCGTAGTTGGGCGCCTGCCGGTCAAGCCGCGCGATTGTGCCGGCAAGAAACGACATTCGCTCTCCGGCGTCATTGCCGACGACCCGGATCTCGCGGCCGATCTGGGCGGCCTCCGGTACCAGCGGCAGTTCAGCCGGATCTATGAATCTTAGGTGCTCCGGAGCGTAACGGAAGAAGCCGAAATCGTGTACCGGGTCACGGTACACCGGCACGAGTTCCACTTCCTCCTGATTGAGAAAGATCGCTTGCGCCACGACCGGTCCCGGCGTAACGACATGGCGATTGGTCAAGATCAAGCCCTGATCAACATCGACGACGAAACCAGTCGCCTGACTGGACCGGTTGCGTTCGGTATCAAAGGCTCGGGTGCTGTCTACCTGGATCGTGACTACCCCGGACGAGATCTGGTCCAGGGTCCGGTTCCAGGCCGGCTCCTGGGGGGCCGTCGCAACGCTGAAAGCGGCAGTGGCCGCGCACACGGTAGTTGTGACAAGTCGTTTCATAGGGCTCGATTGTACGGTTCGTCTTGTGATCGTGACTAGTGCTACGACCATTGTTTGCGTTATTGGTGCCCTAGTCCGCGGCAGCATTGACGATTTGCGCACCTCCGTCCGTCTCTGGGGGCTGATAACGAACGTCCAGCTGTCGGGCGGCGCGCACGTCATCGAGCCGCTTCACCGGTGTAGTAACGGGTGCATCTTTGCACTGCGCACCGCTACTTGCTGCCTCAGCGAGAATTTCCGTCATTGCGGCAACGAAGTGGTCCAGCGTTTGCTTGCTTTCGGTCTCGGTCGGCTCAATCAAGAGACACTCCGGGACAAGCAGCGGGAAGTAGGTTGTCGGGGCGTGAATGCCTCGATCCAAGAGCGCTTTGGCGAAGTCCATCGCAGTCACCCCTTTTGACTTCGTTTGCCTTTTTAGCGTGACAAGAAACTCATGACTGGCCCGCCGGTCCGGGAACACGATATCGAAGCCTGCTTTTCTGAGCTGTACCATGACATAGTTGGCATTCAATACCGCGTAGTCGGCGACGCGCTCTAGTCCTTCCCGCCCGAGCAGACGCATATAAATATAGGCTCGCAATAAGACGCCGGCATTGCCCATGAATGCCGATAGGCGACCGATACTCTTCGGCAGATCCGCTTCATCGAGCCAGCGATAGCCGTTCGCGGTCGTGCCGACGACGGGAATGGGCAGGAACGGCTTGAGTGTCTCACCGGCGCCGACAACACCGGAACCGGGACCGCCGCCGCCATGGGGCGTCGCGAATGTCTTGTGCAGATTGATATGCATGACGTCGAAGCCCATCTCAGCCGGCAGCACTTTGCCGAGAATCGCGTTGAGATTGGCGCCGTCGTAATAGAGGAGTCCACCGGCAGCATGGATAACCTCTTCAATAGCCTTGATATTCTTGTCGAAGACTCCCAACGTCGACGGATTCGTCAGCATGATTCCGGCTGTCTGCGAACCGACGAGCTCCCGAAGAACATCGAGATTGACATCGCCGTCCGCGCGCGTCGGTACTTCCTTGACCGTGCAGCCGCACATCGTCGCTGTCGCGGGATTCGTTCCGTGGGCCGCATCCGGAACGATGATTTCCGTGCGGCCGATATCGCCGCGGTCGACGTGGTAGGCACGGATCATTGCGACACCGGCGAGTTCCCCTTGGGCGCCGGCCATCGGCGTTAACGAGAATGCCGCCATGCCCGTCACGGACTTCAGCATCTCTTGCAGTTCGAACAGGCAGGTCAAGAATCCCTGCGATGAGCTCTCGGGAGCCAACGGGTGCCGCTGAGTGAAGCCCGGCAGTGACGCAAATGAGTTGCAACCGCGCGGATTGTATTTCATCGTGCACGACCCCAGCGGGTAGAAGTGGGTGTCGATCGAGAAGTTCATTTGCGACAGGCGTGTGTAGTGACGCACGACGTCCAACTCCGACACTTCGGGCAACAGGGGCGGTTCGCTGCGAACAAACTGCGCTGGAAGTTCATGAGCGCTCTCGTGCCGAGGGAACTGCGCACTGGCCGATCGACCCGGCTGGCCGCGCTCGAAAATCAGTAGCTCGCTCATGAGGCTGCTCGAGAAGCTTCGATCTGTTGTCCAAGCGCCTGTACATAGGTGTGGAGGTCTGCATCGGTCTTCGTCTCAGTCGCACAGACCAACAAACAGTTCTCCAGCTCCGGGTACCAGGAGGACAGCGCGATACCGGCCAGTATTCCCTGCCGGCGCATTTTCTCAATGACGGCGCCCGCACGCACCGGCAAGCGCAACACGACCTCATGAAAGTGCGGTGCCGTAAAAGCTGGTTCCACACCGTCAATCATCGCCGCCGCAGCGGCCAAACCACGGGTCTTAGCATGGCTTTCGGCTGCGACGCGTCGCAGCCCCTGGGGCCCGAGCAGACTCATGTAGATCGTAGCTGCCGTCACCATCAGACCCTGGTTGGTACAGATGTTGGAGGTCGCTCGAGAGCGTCGAATATGTTGCTCACGCGCCTGCAATGTGAGCGTAAAGCCCAGCTTACCGTCGCGATCGACGGTTCGACCGACGAGCCTGCCGGGTAGTTGCCGCACCAGCGCCTCGCGGCAAGTCAGAAACCCAAAGTAAGGCCCACCCGAGCTCAAGGGCACACCCAGAGGTTGGCCCTCGCCACAGACGATAGGCACGCCTTCACGACCCCATTCTCCCGGTGGCCGCAATAGACCTAACGAGATCGGATTGACGAGCGCAATCCCGAGCGCACCCTGGTCCGCTGCCCAGTCGGCAAACTCGTCAACCTGCTCCAGCACACCGAAGACATTCGGTTGCGGAATGATGACCGCAGTAATGTCCGTCCCGGCGTGGCTTCGCAAGGCCGCTAGATCCGTCTGCCCGCTATTGGGATCATAGGGAATTTGGACAAGTTCGATACTCTGACTGGCGGTAATCGCTTTAGTGACGGCCGCATAGTGCGGGTGTACGCTTTGCGGGATCAGCACCCGCCGCGACTTCGACGCACGGTTGACCCTAACGGCCATCAGCGTAGCCTCCGCTAGCGCCGAAGCGCCATCGTACAGAGACGCATTCGAAACGTCCTGCCCTGTCAGGCTTGCCATCATCGTTTGGTACTCGTAGATGACTTGCAGTGTTCCCTGGCTCGCTTCGGCCTGATACGGCGTATAGGCGCTATAAAACTCACCGCGCGTCGTCAGCTCCCACACGGCAGCGGGAATATGATGCTCGTAAGCGCCAGCGCCGAGAAAATTCAGCTCGACCCGGTCCTTGTCAGCCTGCCGACGCATGAGTCGTCCGACTTCGTACTCGGAGATGGCGGTGGGTACGCCCATGAGTTTTCCGCAGCGGAGTTCGTCCGGAATCTCGTCGAACAGGCTGTTGATATCGTCGACGCCGATAGCCTGCAGCATCAGCTGAGTATCGTGATCGGTGTGAGGAATGAAAGGCATGGTCTAGTTCTTAGAGCTCAGTCGTTCAGCTCGGCTACAAAGCGCTCGTAGTCCTCGCTGGCTAACAACTCTTCTAGTTGTGTTGGCGTATTCGGTCTCAAGCGAAACAGCCAACCCTCACCGTACGGATCTGTGTTCACGAGTCCCGGCGAGTCCGCTAACGCCTGGTTGGTCGCAACGATCGTGCCGGACAGCGGAATATAGACATCCGAAGCGGCTTTCACCGATTCCACGACAGCGCATGCATCACCCGCGTTGACAACCGTATCGTCCTCGGGAAGTTCCACAAAGACCAACTCCCCAAGCGAGACTTGGGCATGGTCGGTAATACCGACCTCGACGGTCCCATCGTCCTGCTCGCGAATCCATTCATGCGCTTCCGTATATTTCAGCTCAACCGGAATTTCGCCCATCGGTCGATCTCCTTAATGCAGCTTGTTTTCTAGATCTACTTTGATTTTTCCATGCCTGACGAACGGCGTCTTGACGATGCGCACGGCATGACGGTGATTGCGAATAACCACCTCACCGTCATTCTGCGCATCAACCGGCAGCCTGGCCAGCGCGACCGAGCGAGCCAGCGTTGGCGAGTATGTGCCGCTCGTGACTTTGCCTTCACCACCAGCCGTGTGCACAACGTAACCGGCTCTCAGAACGCCATTGCCTTCGAGAATCAATCCGGCCTGCACGAATTTCACGCCATCAGCCGCCTGACGCTCAAGTGCGCGGCGGCCGATAAAGTCGCGATCGGTCTGCGTGTCAACCGTCCATCTGAGACCACATTCCAACGGGCTAACGGTTTCGTCCATATCCAGACCATAGAGATTCAGCCCCGCTTCCAGACGCAGCGTATCCCGCGCGCCCAGCCCGCAGGCCGCAATACCCAGAGCATGCAACTCGGCCCACAGCGCCGGAGCCTGCGCGCCGGCAACAATAATCTCAAACCCATCCTCCCCGGTGTAGCCAGTGCGAGCCACCATCGTCTCGTCGTCTCGATGAGCGCAGAACGGCGCCAACGCGAGTAACGCCTCGCCACTCGGAAGCGTTTGGGCCACGAGTTCGCGAGCCTGCGGCCCCTGCACAGCGATCATAGCCAGGTCCGGCCGCTCAAGAATTTCGAGAGACTGACGACCGGCCTGGCCAAGCAACCAGGCGAGATCTTTCTCACGCGTCGCCGCGTTCACGACAAGCCGATAGCCGTTGGCCGATAGTCGGTAAACGATCAGATCATCCATGATCCCGCCATCTTCACGCAGCATCAAGCTATACAGCGCCCGGCACTGCCCGTCTTCAGCCGAATGCAGTTTGCTGACATCGTTGGCAAGAACGTAGCGGAGGTATCGCTCGGCATCGGCACCTGATACGTCGACGACCGTCATGTGGGATATATCAAATAGCCCGGCATGATTGCGAACGGCATGGTGCTCGTCCAGTTGTGACCCGTAATAGAGCGGCATCTGCCAGCCGGCAAACTCGACCATACGCGCTCCCAAGCCGATGTGGGTCTCGTACAATGGTGTTTGTTGGACTCCAGGCATTTCTGATCACCACAAAAAAACGGCGAGCCATAGGCTTACCGCTCCTCTGTCCTGATGCCTGAGAGATTAGGCGCAACAAATGCGCCGCTCACCTTCGGCGGACCCTGCGATCAGGGTCACTCTCCAGAGTCAATCAGGCTCTGCCGTCCGTTTGCCTGAGCGTTTCCGAGCGGTGGTTGCGCCTTCGGCGCTTCGCCGAAGCGAAGTCTCTCCGGCAGGCCTTATGATTGAACGAGCGATGATAGCTGAACTTCTCCGGAGTCTCTACACAGAACTGAGCGTCTACTCAAACCACTCGCGCTCTGGCTGCACTGGGCAGTTCACCGCTAAGGCCCAGCGCTGCTCGCATCAGCCCGTTCTTCGCGATCGGCATTGTATTCACGGCAGACAGCCCCGCAACTCGCAGGCGCTCAAACAACGGACCCGGGAGCCTGAACAGCCGCTGCAATGCATGCGTCGCTAGCAACATTCTGAGATTCCCGCCCTTGCGCTGACGCTCATAGCGCCGCAGTACGCGCAAGTCGCCAGGATCTTCCCCGTGACGCAACGCAGAAACCAACGTATCGACCAACGCAGCAGCATCGAGGAGCCCGAGATTCATTCCTTGTCCGGCCAGCGGATGTACCGTGTGCGCCGCATCGCCGACCAGAGCGACTCGAGCGCAGCTATAACGACATGCGTGCAACGCCTGCAGCTGGAAGCTCGCCCGCGATGCACTCGACTCGATCACGCCTAGCACTCCGCCGCTCGCTGTCTGCAACTCGTCGCAGAACGCTTGCTCCGAGACCGCCGACAAACGCTGCGCATTATCGGAACTCATCGACCAAACCACCGAACTTCTGCCATCAAGCAGGGGCAGAAAGGCCAGCGGACCGTCGGGCAGGAAGCGCTGCCACGCCGTTTCGGCGTGAGATCTTGCTGTCACCACATGCGTCACCAGCGCATGCTGCCCATACGGCACAGCCGTCACCGGTAAATTCAGCAAACGGCGCACGGTGGATGCGGTACCGTCAGCCGCGATCAAAACTGTAGCCTGGATCGTCTCACCGCTCTGCGTATCGATCTCAACGGCGCGCGTCCCTAGACGGACCGCCGCAAGCTCGACCCCGACGCGCAACTCCACGTTGGCAGACGCGTCCAGTACGCTGAACAGCCGCTCCCGGATTAGTCGATCCTCGACGATATGCCCCAGATCGGGCTCGCCCAACTCCGCGCTATCGAAGGACAACGACCCCAGGCCTTCCGCGTAGTCACCTTCCCAGACGTGAATGCGCCGATAGGGGCTCGCACGAGCCGCTACGATCTGCTGCCAAACGCCCAGGTGCTCAAAGATGCGCTGCGACGCTCTGGACAGGGCATAGACCCTGAGATCCATTTGCTCCTGATCCCAGGCGGGAGCGGCGCGGGACTCCAGGACACGTATCCGCACTTGGTCGGCATGCGGACTCGCCAACAACAACGCGGCGACGGTCAAACCGACCGGACCGGCGCCGATGATGACCACCGATCTGTCCTTGGCACTCGTCATTAGTTGTTCGCCTCTAGTGGCAAGCCCCTCGCCAGACGGGAGAGTCGGCCCGACAGGCCCATCGTCTGTCTGGCCAGCGCAGCTTTAGCGCCGGGTAGCAGATCAAAAGCCATCAGCCCAAGTCCCCTGGAGGCTGCGAATGGCAACCCGCCGTAGCCGAAGACGCGAATCAGCCCATGCGTCAGCGCCGCTACTTTTTTCTGATCTTGCTGCCGCCATTGCTGATAACGATTCAAAACGTCCGCCGACCCCGGATCGTTCGTTGCGGGTCGCTCATCAAGGCGTTCCGTGAAGGTCTCCGCTAGCGAGGCCACATCTCGCAACGCGAGGTTGAAGCCCTGCCCTGCGACAGGATGAAGGTTGACGGCCGCGCTGCCAATTAACACGGCACGCGGCCCGATAACCGCCGCACTTCGCACACGCGCCAGCGGGTACGCAGTCCGGGAGCCAATGCGAGTAAGCCGGCCCAAGCGATAACCGAACGCCGCTTGAAGCTCGGAACAGAATACGTCGTCTTCGAGCGCCGAAACGCGGCCGGCTTCTTCATGGGATAGCGTCCATACGACTGCGACTCGGCCGGCGCTGAGCGGCAGAAACGCTAACGGACCATCAGGGGTAAACCGTTCAAAAGCACGGCCGGCGTGAGGAATTTCGGTTGTACAATTCAGGATGACCGCTTGTTGCTGATAACTATCTTCGTGGTGGGCGATGCCCAACTCCCGGCGCACCAGCGAGTTCACACCGTCTGCAGCAACGACGACCTTCGCGACTATCGACAGTCGCTTCTCTGCCGTCTTGACTTCAGCCTCGACTCCGTCGGTGCCGACAACCAGCGAGGACAGCTCGGCCGGCGCCAGACACGTAAACCCGTCGGCCCGATCCAGTGCCCGCCACAACGCGCCGCCGAGTACTCGGTTCTCCAGCGTATAGCCGAGCGCCGGTACTCCTTCCTCCTGTGCGCGGATTCGTGCAGCGCCGAACCAACCGCATTCGGAAATATGAATCTCCCGAATCGGCTCTGCGTCCGAAGCCACTTGATCCCACAAACCAAGCGACGCCAGGATTCGCTGGCTGCCGTTTGCGAGCGCAGTCGCTCTACCGTCGAAGCTGGGTTGCTCGAGTTGCACTGGGTCGCGAACCTCCACCAATACGGTTGTTAACGGTGTCGGAGCGAGCGCGTGTGCGAGCGTCGAGCCCGCCAGTCCGCCACCGACGATCAACACATCAGCTTCGAGATTGGCGTGACCCATCAGCTTGCCATCAGCTGCTCGATCTCATCAGCCAGTAACGGTAGATCTGCCGTGAGCACCTGCGGCCCATCCTTAGAAAGATGCACATCGTCTTCGAGGCGAATTCCGATTCCCCGCCAACGCTTCGCGACGCGCTTGGCATCCGGTGCGATGTAAATGCCTGGCTCGACGGTCGTGACCATGCCAGGTTCCAGTAAACGCCAATGTTCGGCAACCTTGTAGTCCCCGACATCGTGTACATCCAGTCCCAGCCAATGGCCCGTCTTGTGCATAAAGAACGGCCGGTAGGCAGCCGTCTTGATCAACGCTGGCAGTCGGCCGCGTAGAATCCCTAAGTCTCTTAAGCCGCGCGTGATCTCCCTGACTGCCGCGTCGTGCGGGTCATTCCAATGGTTGCCCGGTCGAATCTTGTCGGTAGCGGCCTGATTTGCCGCGTAAACGATTTCGTAGAGATCTCGCTGCGACTCGGAAAACTCGCCATTGACCGGGAACGTTCGGGTTACATCTGACGCGTAGTATTCGACCTCACAACCAGCGTCAATGAGCACCAAATCTCCGTCTTTCAGAACCGAGTCATTGTCGTGATAGTGCAGTACACACGCGTTCGAGCCGGATGCGACTATCGGCTCGTAGGAACACTGAGCGCCGTGCTGCGCGAACGCGTATCGATACTCGGCTTCGAGTTCGTACTCATACATTCCCGGCGTACAGGCACGCATCGCGCGGCGGTGAGCCTCTACCGCAATACGTGCCGACCGCTTCATAGCACTGACTTCTCTACGGCTCTTAAACAGGCGCATGTCATGCAGAAGATGATCCAGATTGACAAGCTCGTCGGGCGCGTGGCCACTTTGCCGTCTAGCGTGCAGAGCATGCATCCAACCCAGCAGGCGTTGATCGAACTCACCGAACACCCCCATGGAGTAGTAGACACGTTCGCTTCGCTCCAGCAGACCAGGAAGAATCTCCTCAATATCATTAATCGGAAACGCGTCATCCGCTCCGTAGCGGGCAACCAGACCCTCGGGGCCTTCCCGCAGTCCATCCCATAACTCTTTGTCACGATTTCGCTCGCGGCAGAACACAATGAACTCGCCGTGGGGGCGGCCGGGAATCAATACCGCGACAGCATCCGGTTCTTCGAAGCCGGTGAGATAGAAGAAATCACTGTCGGGGCGATACGAATAGAGCGTATCGCGACTACGCGTTCGCTCGGGAGCCGCCGGCAACACCGCTATACCACCGGAACCGATGAGTTCCATCAGATGACGCCGGCGCCTGGAGAATTCCTGTGAGTGCACGACGCTAATGCTCGCTCATCGATGCCGGCAGCCCGGCCTCGTCAGCGCGAGCAGCGCCAATCTCTTCGAACAGTATCTGGACACTCACGCGAACATATTCGATGATTTCCGCCAGATTGAAGTCCGCATCCGTCGGCTCACTGCGCTCCTCGGCATTCAGCCCTGCACGGCTGATCTCGGCAAAATCCTTGATGATTTCCTCGCGCCGAGCTTCGAAACCCGAGTCCGCGTGTGGGTCTTTCGATGCTCGCGAGGAACCGTCGGCTAATGATGGGTCGCCTAGAGCCAACCCGGAGAGAAAGCCATGACACCAGAGCGCTAGTTCGGTGACACGCTCGTCCAGCGGTAGATCGTCCTCAGGCAATAACGGCGTAAATTCCAGATCGGAGCTGGCCAGGGCTCGCCAGGTCTCGAGTTCCACGACTCGCAAGATGTCGCGCGCCGCTTGAGCCGTGTCCGCCCGAGACTCAGACTCCCGGACCTGATCTTCGAGCCAGGCTGAGGCAACCCCAGCGCCGCCGGCACACAAAGCGCCGCAAAAGCCGCCGTGCAATTCAGACACGGTCAGGACGCTACCGAGCCCGTCCAGAGCCATACCCAATGTCGCATATTCTGTGCGCCTGTCGATCATTGGAGGAAAATCCACCCGCCGAGAAGCCTCAATGCTAACACCTGTCCAACGCTTATTGACCCCCGAACGCTTGCGGCTCTATAGTCTGTAGCATGAGTGATCGCGACACCAATGAGCGGGTTGACGCCGAACTGCAGCGCCTAGAGAAACGGCTGGATGAACTGGTTGTGATCTGTCGACGGCTCCAGGAGGAAAATCTGTCTCTGAGACAACGACAAGACACTCTCATTGAGGGCAGGGCGACACTGTTGCAGAAGAATGAGCAAGTCCGGGGCCGTGTCGAAGCGATGATCGGGCGGCTCAAGGCTATGGAACAGGCACAATGAATGAGATGTATGCCCACGTCAGTATCCGGATATTGGAGAAAGAATATCAGGTCTCCTGTCCGGCCAGCGAGAAAGCGGATCTGATGGCATCGGCAGAGCTCCTCAACGAGAAAATGCGTGAGATTCGCGACAGCGGCAAAGTTATCGGCTTGGATCGAGTCGCCGTGATGGCGGCCCTGAACATGGCTAATGAGTTGCTGCAGCGAACCGACGATGACAGAGAGCTGAAGGACATTGTCGGCCTACGAGTAAAGGCGATGCGCGAGAGATTGGACTCGGCGCTCGACGCCGACCAGCAATTGAATCTATAGTGTTATTGGCGCTCCCTGCGGTGTTCGATGCGGATTGGAGAGTCTTTCGACCTTAAATTTTGACCTTGGGGTTGTGTTCTGTCGGTAGCGTTGAGCATATCCAGTCTAGCTGGATCGCCTGCAACTACCACGGCTTACCCCACCTTTCGCTCTGGTTCGAGAGCAACCAACTGTAACGGCACAGGCGGGGGGCGTCATCCCCCATCGTCGCTATTACTCTAATGACGGATCGATCGCGCTCTTGCCCGACACTTCTCTCAGTAGCCATCACGAGCGTCATGACCAGCGGCAGCGCATTCGTGCCCGCCGCAGGTCCGTCACGGGACTGCAGAAACGTCAGGCTGAACTTCAGCTCGCGCGACGTCTGTGGAAACTCGCCGCGTATCAACGAGCCCGACACCTGGGCATCTATTTCGCGGTCGACGGAGAACTCGCCCTCGACGCCTTCATGGAGGGTGGCGCGCACCGTAACAAGCAGTGGTACGCACCCGTGCTTCGAGGCAACAGCCTTCGGTTCGCCTCTGTCGGACGTGGCGTGACACTAAAACCGAACCGCCTCGGGATCCTCGAACCGTTAGCCGGACCCTACATCGATGCTCGCTCCTTGGATCTGGTGCTGACACCACTTGTTGCCTTTGACGACCGCGGCGTAAGACTCGGTATGGGTGGCGGCTATTACGACCGCTGCTTCCAATTTCTAGGCCGTCGATCGGCATGGCGAAAGCCAAAATTGATCGGCGTGGGGTACGAACACCAGCACCTGCAAAACATCGAAGCGGAAGCGTGGGACGTCCGTCTATGGTGTGCGGTAACCGAAACAGAGACCTATTGCTTTTAACGAACTATCCAGCGGAAAGCGGATTTACGCTTACCGGATTCGGCCGGGCGAACCGCACGATGTGTTCGACCACAGATCTCATCGGTTGGTGGTCGAACCGAGCAGTTGCGCAAATTCACGCGCATTTCCGAGAACGAGCGGATTTTCTGCCCTCCTGTTGCACCTGTCGCACCAAGCCGGAAATCGTCCGCAGCATGATGGACAGAACTGATATCGATGACAATCGTATTGCGTTCGAGCTACGCAAAAGGTACCGCGAACAAAACAGCAGCCCGTTCGATCCTGACCGGCGCAAGAAATGCCACTGTCCGAGCACAGTTCTCAACGTTCCCTTTTA
>SMWC01000010.1 GCA_004357505.1 Gammaproteobacteria bacterium
CGGCTTGACCGTGTCTCCGGCAAGCGGGGTGGGACCGGAGGTTGAGGAGCCGGCGGATGCAGATCCACGTGAGTTCCTGGTGGACGTGGCGGCCCAGAGTCTCACTCAGCCGCTGGAGTTGAATGTCTTCTACTACGCTTGTGACGATGCGTTGACCTTCTGCATCCCGGTCAATCAGAGCTACCGGATAACGCTGGCACGGAATGAAAGTCACGGATCGAGTATTCAAACGTCTGCCGACGGACCCATGTTGGCCGAGGGCGGTCGTGGTGGTACCCGCGGTGAGGGCGGCGCCAGACGAATGCCGGACATTGACAGCTTTGACGCCGACGGGGACGGACGGATCAGCCTGGCCGAAGCGCCTCCGCAAATGCAGGGCCGTTTCGATCTGTGGGACGCAAACGGCGATGGATTCATCACTGCAAGCGAATTCCGAGTAAACCCCTGGGCGGCTGTCCCTGAGCCGCGTTAACACTTCGAAATTTCTCGCCGGAGTTCCGGTTCCGTTTCGACAATAATTCCTTGCCCACGTGGAGGGAGAAACTTGGGTTACAAAAACACGGAGAGTTCCTTCGGCAGCGTCACGAAAATCCTCCACTGGACGATTGCCTTTTGCTTCCTCATCTCATACTGCTCCGCATACTACGGGCTGTGGTTTACAGAGGATGAGACGTACGTCAATACGATCGTGATCCAGATTCACCAGGCGACCGGCATCGTAGCGGCCGCCCTAGTTGCCGTTCGAGTAGCTTGGCGGTTGACGAGTGTGCTACCAAATCCCCCCCTGGCATCTTGGTATGAGCATCTTGCTGCTCGCGTTGTGCACGCGGCGCTCTACGGTGTCATGATCATGATGCCTGTGACAGGATACTTCGGAACCAGACGAGATACGGCATTCCTAGGTATTACACGCTTCGACTACACTTCGACATGGACATCGATTGAACATGCTTTTGACATTTCCTGGGATCGGTTTGAGGCGCCGCTGGATTATTTTCACCGTGACCTCGGAGGTCCGGCTATTGTTTGGATTCTGATCGCAATACATATAGTCGGCGCTCTCTATCATCACTATCACCGGCGGGACGATACACTCACGAGGATGCTCCCAACGCGGAGATGAAAGCGACATCACCGCTTTGTACTCGCGTTATAAGCGGCCCTGACTATTCCTTCGGAACCTTGAGGTCCTGCCCATCTTTGATCGTAGTCTGCCGTAGGCCTGGCAGCGATGATCTGCTCCAACGTCCTGCCCTCCACAACCAAAGCGCTGACGCGATCATGGATACCCACGACCATGTCTCGAAATTCGATCAGATCGTCTCGATCGGCAATCGGGCCGTGGCCGGGAATGATCTTCGTATCAGGACCAACTCGTGTGATGGCTGCATCGAGCGTCTCGATCAAACCGAGCAAGTTACCACCCCGGCCGGTATCGATCAGTGGATAGTGACTGACAAAGGCGTCTCCCATGTGAATCACGTCCGATCCCTTGAAATGGATCAAGACGTCACCGTCCGTGTGGCCCGCGGCAATATGGAAGGCCTCCACTTCCTCGCCATTGAAGTGAAATGTCACCCGATCGGAGAACGTGACGATCGGCAGGGCGATCGCAGGCGCCGACGCGCCTTGGGGTGGATGGGCGAGCCTGATCCGTACGGTGTCGTGCGCAACGATGATCGTGCCTGCCATGCCGAAGCTCACATTGCCGTCCGCGTGATCCCCATGGGAATGCGTGTCGATCAAAAACCGGATTGGCTGCGTTGAGACTTCACGAATCGCAGTAAATATTTTCTCCGTGAGGTCCTCGAAGTTGCTATCCACCATGATGATGCCGTCATCGCCCACTGAAAACGCCATATTGACGATGATGCCGCCTACGACCCTGTAGATATTGCCCGCGACATGCTCCGGACTGGCGATCTCAAAGTCATCCCAATTTCGAGCGCCCATTCCCGGCGCCATCCCACCCGGCGCCATCCCACCCGGCGGTTGCGCCGCAAGCGGCGTAGCAATGACACCGAACAGCGCGGCTAATGGTACGAGCGTACGCATAGTTCTCCTCCTCGTTACCGTCGAAAGTGGTCGCTCACGCAGTCATGGTAGCGGAGTTCCGCGAGGCTGCACAGCGACGATCGGCGACAGGTAGAACTCGTTACCCATATCGATTATCGTCCCTTGTAGCGCGACTTTCCGTCGGGGGCGCAAAGAATGGCGAGCTTCATCATCAACGGCGAATCGGTGAACGTCGACGCCCACCCGAATACGCCTTTGCTTTGGGTGGTGCGGGAGCATTTGAAGCTCACTGGAACCAAATTCGGCTGTGGGGTTGGCCAGTGCGGGGCCTGCACTGTACATATCGACGGGGCCGCCACATATTCCTGCTTGACCCCGGTCTCCACCGTCGAAGGTCGTGAGATAACGACCATCGAGGGCCTCTCGGGCGACGGCAGTCACCCGCTGCAGCGATCATGGATCGCCGAGCAGGTGCCGCAATGCGGATACTGTCAATCGGGCCAGATCATGCGAGCCGCGGATTTACTGGCGAACAATCCCCAACCCAACCGAGAAGAAATCATCGCTCACATGAGTACGAATATCTGCCGCTGCGGTACCTACAGCCGCATTATCAAGGCGATCGAACGCGCAGCGGAGGAGGCCTAGATGAGACAAGATAACTTATCGCCTGTCGTTCCGACGACGCGTCGAGAATTCGTCCGGGGTATGGGGGTTACCTTCGCCGTCGGCGCAACCGGCATCATCGGCGCGTGCAGCATGGAGCCGAGCGGCGAGAACGCGCCGGCGCCGGCCGGCGGTAGAAACGCGGAGATTACGCCAAATGCCTGGGTAAGCATCAGCGCAGACGACGTCATTACCATTCAGTTCGGCGGTACCGAAATGGGCCAGGGCACGATGACGTCGTTGCCACTGGTGCTGGCCGAGGAACTGGACGCCGACTGGGACCGTGTACAGGTCGAGACAGTCACCGGTCACGATCCTGTGTACGGCAATCCCGCGTTCGGCTATTACGGCTTTCCGATCCTCTACACCGCGGGTAGCCAAACTCTCCGAGGCTACTTCAATGCCATGCGTCAAGCGGGCGCGCAAGCACGCAGATTCTTGCTCGATGCCGCGGCAGTGGAATGGGGTGTGCCGGTCGTGGAGCTCGAGACCGAACCCAGTCGTGTCATGCACCCGGCCTCGGGCCGCAGCATGAGTTATGGACAAATCGCAGCCATCGCTGAGGTGCCCGAGACACTCGCCGAGGTGGACGAGAGCGAGTACAAATCGGCTGACGAGTACCGCTACCTCGGTAAGGACGTCGCCCGGATTGACGTCCCCGCGAAATCCGACGGTACGGCAAAATTCGGTATCGATGCCCAGGTGCCGGGGATGGTATATGCGTCAATCCTGCGCACGCCTGTAGAGGGCGAAGAACCTCTCGAGGTAAACGACACCGCAGCCCGTGCCGTCGACGGTGTCACCGACATCGTCTCCCTGCCTTACGGCATCGCCGTGGTGGGCGACACGGTGGAAGCGACTATTTGGGGGAAGAATGCGCTGGAGGTGACCTGGAGCGAGACCTCGCGTTTTCGAAACGTCGAACAGACCCGGGAACTCAACGAGTACGAGGCGCGAGCCCGCGATTTGAACTTCAGCACCGACAACCCGCTGTGGCAAGATGTCGGTGACATTGACGCCGCGTTCGCTGCAGCCGATCAGATTATTGATGCCGGCTACCGAACGGACCCCGCCTACCACGCTCAGATGGAGCCGATGAACGCCACGGCGAGTGTATCGGAGGACGGAAAGTCGGCGGAGATCTGGGTCAGCACCCAGACTCAAAGCCTGACCGTAATGGGCGCAGCGGACGCCCTGGACACCACGATAGACCGAATCACCGTACACCCGATGTACATCGGCGGTAGCTTCGGGCGGCGCGCGGAGTTCCGGCAAAAGTATGTCGATGACGCCTTATTCGTATCACGGGAGATCGGTAAGCCTGTGAAGGTCATCTGGAGCCGCGAAGACGATGTAAAAGACGGCTGCTTTCGACCGCTGGCCGCACAGTACTTGCGGGCCGCGCTCGATGCCGAGGGCCATGTCGTCGCGCTTCAACACCGCGTAGCGACACCCAATGTGCTTCGCTACATGAACGAGCCACGCTGGAAAGTAACACGTGGCCCGCGCCGCACGTCCGGCTTGTCCATGGGCGGTGCGGGGACAACACGGTACGATATCCCAAATATCCGTGCCGAGCACCTCAACATGGACCGTTGCTCCCGCGTGGCTGCCTGGCGCGGCGTGGCGGAAAGTTACACCCGCTTCGCCCTTGAATCATTCATCGACGAGATCGCGCATATGCAGGGCGCTGACCCGCTCGCATACCGGATCGCACTCACCCGCAACGATCCGAGCGGCCGGGCTGTCCTCGAAGAAGTTGGGCGAATGGCCGAGTGGTCGCGCGCTCGAGAAGGTTCCGCACTCGGGGTCGCGCTGTCGGAGTTCGGTCGCGGCTCCGTCGCCGCAGGAATTGCAGAAGTCTCTGTGGATGAGCGAACCGGCGCGATCCAAGTGCATAAGTACTGGATGGTCATCGATGCAGGATTTATCGTGGCACCACGCAATACGGAGGCACAGATGGAGGGTAACATCATCTTCGGCCTTAGCAACGCGTTGAAGGAACGCATCACGATCAGCGGCGGCTCCGTGGATCAGTCGAACTTCTACGATTACCAGGTCATGCGGATGAATGAGGTGCCCGAGATTCAGGTGAAAGCCCTCTCGAATAACAAGCCGCCCGGCGGTGTCGGCGAGCTGGGCCTCGCAACGACCGGAGCAGCAGTCGCGAATGCGGTGTTCGCAGCAACCGGCGCACGCGTCAGAGAACTACCGCTGCTGCCGGATCGGGTACTCGCCGCATTGCGCGCCTGAGCCTTCAAGCAACACCAGCATCGGGTGCGCAGTTACTCGAACCGCGATCTACAGAGAGTTAATTTAATACTTCCAACGCATAGGCCAGCATGCCTTCCGCATCGACCCGCGTTCGAAAACTCTCTACAAATATCTTGCCGACGATTTCCTGCTCAGGATTCAGCACAAAAACTCCTGGGTGGGGAATACCGTAGGAAGGCTCACCCGGCTCATTACCTTCGTTGAGAATACCCAGCGCTTTCATTGTCGTGGCATCGATATCTGAGATCAACGGATAGGTGATGGAGGCGGCATCAATGAACGGCTGCTGCAACTCCGGTGAATCGTAGGTGATCACGACGATCCCGACACCCGCTTCCGCGAAGGCCTCAACGTAATTTTGCAGCTGCCCGAGCTGCGATCGACAGAAGGGTCACCAGTCCACCGAACGATTGGCGATAAACACCACGCCCTTGTCCCGGATAAACTGATCGACCGCGGTGATTTCCCGACCCAGATAGGACGCTCTTATCGGCGGGAATTGCGCGCCTACCGGAAGACCAGGATTAAAGGAATCCGTATCTTCCGAGATGAACATATCATCGCGGATCAGCGACTGTCCCTGTTGGGCCAGCAGCGGGCTGATAAAAACATAACTGCCCGCAATGGTGATCGCAAGACCAGCCGCTAAAGAGCTAAGTGTCCTATTCATGGCTTGAGACTCCGTCTATTCCCCGGTGGCAGCGTGCCGGCTGCACCTCTTATACGATAGTTTGCTTGACTAGCTGCGAGGCTTCAACCTTGCCTGCTCGATGCCCAGACTAGCACCCTTGAGGCCCTGAATGGGGTGAAAGCCGCCCGGTTGTAGCTCTCACTAGGCAGACCACGCTCTGAGGAGTACGATCCCCACAACGATAACGACAGCGCCAAACCCGCCGCAAGACGGGGACGGTAAGCCACGGGTCCTCACGTCCTTTGCGGCGCCTTGCCAAGACGCCACGAAGGACCCTAAGACCGCTGGGCTGCCGAGGCGTGTTTCCTTTTCACGTGGAGCTAACTGGAGCTGAACCATGACACTACATATCGGCGATGAAGCGCCCGATTTCTCGGCGCAAACGACCGAAGGAGAGATCCACTTC
>SMWC01000011.1 GCA_004357505.1 Gammaproteobacteria bacterium
CCGGATCGAGTTCACGGAGGATTTCGCCGTGGTCGGCGGTATTACAATTCCATTGGCCGTGCGCGATCGCAATCAGGGGCGCATCACTGAAGCTCGCGCGAACCTCGCGCGAACAGAAGCTGAAACCGCTGCAGCGCGCGTCTATATCGAAACCGCGCTGTTCGTGCTCTACCAGGAATTAAAGCACAACTTAGAACTTGCCCAGCGATTGAACCAAGATGTGATTCCACGCTTCGAGCGCGCACTCGCAGATACGCGCAGGGCCTATGAGCTTGGGCGTTACAGTTACTTCGAATGGAGTGTCGTGCAAGAGGAGTTACTCGAGGCGAACAACGATCTGCTCGAGGCAAACATCGGTGCGCATCGAATTATCATAGAGATTGAACGCTTGACCGGGGTGCGTTTCTCGCGACCGGTTACGGCGCAATGAGGTCGACCATGACTATACCAATACGCGTCTTTAGAATCTTGCTGCTATGTGGGGCGCTCGTCGCGTGTGACAGTGAGCGACAACGCAATTCATCAGGATCGATGGCGGGATCTCCAGCGGAGGAGACACCGGAGCGAGGTCCGCACAACGGCAGATTGTTGAGAAACGGTGACTTCGTCCTCGAGCTCGCCATATTCGAAACCGGTATACCGCCCGAGTTCCGTGCGTGGGCGACGGACGGAGGACGTCCACTCGGCCCGGAGAGCGTCGATCTTGGCGTCCGGTTGACGCGGCTAGGTAATCAAATCGATGAAATCGGCTTTCGCCCGCAGGGAGATTTTCTGCGCGGTTCTGCCGTGGTCTATGAGCCGCATTCGTTCATGGTTTCGATAGAAGCGTCCTACGGCGGCCGGACACACCATTGGGAATATGAGAGTTTCGAGGGGCGCACGAGGATCAGCCAGGAGATGGCGGACGCGTTCGGCCTCGAAACGATGTTGGCGGGCCCGGCAGTGCTCGAGGAAACGATTATTGTTTACGGCCGCATCGTGCCCAATGCAGAGCGCGTCCGTGAAGTCAGCGCACGTTTCGATGGCGCGATTCTGTCGGTCGACGTGTCGCTGGGCGAAACGGTACGTCAGGGGCAAACCCTGGCGATTGTTGAGAGTAACGAGAGCCTCCAGTCGTACTCGATCGACGCGCCGATTGATGGCGTCGTTACCGAACGAGTCGCACATGCGGGTGAACAGAGTGGTGGACGGCGGTTGTTTACGATCGTCGACACATCATCGGTGTGGGCCGATCTTTCCCTGTTTCCCAGCGATCGATCGCGGGTACTCATCGGTACCAACGTGACCGTTACACCCGCCACCGGTGGGCCGGTTATCGAAGGCACAATCTCTCACATCAGCGTGCTCGCGGATGCCAATCAGGCGGTCACGGCACGGGTCGTGCTCGACAACAATGATGGCTGGTGGGTACCCGGGACTTTCGTCACCGCGCAACTCCGAGTCGCAGAGCACGCAGTGCCGCTCGCAGTCAAACGGAGCGGGTTGCAGAGTTTCCGCGATTTCACGGTCGTTTATGCCCAGGTCGGCAACGAATACGAGGTTCGCATGCTGGAGTTGGGTCGCCAGGCGGGGGAATGGGCTGAAGTGCTCGGTGGCCTCGAGCCAGGTACGCGCTACGTGACCGAGAACAGCTATGTGATCAAGGCCGATATCGAGAAATCCGGCGCGTCGCACGATCACTGAGTGAGAGGCACACTATGCTCGAATATATTCTGAGATTGTCGATCGACCGGCGCGGTCTTGTGCTGATCTTTGTTCTGTTGATTGCAGGCTTAGGTGTCTGGAACTTCTCTCGATTGCCGATCGATGCAGTACCGGACATCACGAACGTACAGGTGGTCATCAATACGCCGGCACCGGGTTACACACCGCTCGAGGTCGAGCAACGAGTGAGCTTACCGCTCGAAAACGCAATGGCGGGGCTGCCGCGTCTCGACTACACCCGATCGATATCTCGATATGGCCTGTCGCAAATCACGATCGTCTTTGAGGAGGGCACGGATATCTACTTTGCCCGCCAGCAGGTAGCCGAGCGGCTCAACGCCGCGAAGGCGGCATTACCGGCTGTACTCGCGCCGGCACTTGGTCCGATCGCCACCGGGCTTGGCGAGATTTTCATGTTCACAGTGGATGCGGAGCCGGGTGCGGTCAATACCGACGGGTCACCCATCACGCCGACGGATCTGCGTTCGGTGCATGATTGGATCATCCGGCCGCAGCTCTTGCGCGTACCCGGGGTCGTCGAGGTCAATCCGGTTGGCGGATTCAAGAAACAGATTCTGGTTGCTCCGGATCCAGCGAAGCTACTCGCCTTCGGTCTGACCTATCAGGATGTGCTAACGACGCTGCGGGAGAACAACGATAATCGAGGCGCCGGCTTTATCGAATACAACGGTGCGCAATGGCTGATACGCGTACCTGGCCAGGCCGCGGACTCGCAGGATCTCGCCGACCTTGTGATCAGTGCACGAGACGGGATTCCGGTGCGGATCTCCGATGTGGCCAGTGTTGGCTTAGGCCAAGAGCTTCGCGCCGGCGCAGCGACGCAAAACGGGCGCGAAGTGGTCATGAGTACGGTCTTCATGTTGATCGGTGAGAACAGCCGCACGGTGGCGAACGCGGTCGCCGAGAAGCTCGAAGAGATTAAATCTAGCTTGCCGCTCGGCATCACCGCGACCGCCGTTTACGATCGCACCGAACTCGTCGATAAAACGTTGGTCACGGTCCAGAAGAATCTGCTCGAAGGCGCGCTGTTAGTCGTCATCGTGTTGTTTCTCCTACTGGGCAACGTGCGTGCCGCGCTATTGACGGCGGCGGTTATTCCTATCGCGATGCTGATGACAATTACCGGCATGGTGCAAACCAAGGTCAGCGCTAATCTCATGAGTCTCGGTGCGCTCGATTTTGGGCTGATCGTCGATGGTGCCGTGATCATCGTTGAAAATTGCCTGCGGCGGCTCACAGAAGCGAGCAAAAGCGGGGCCCAGGTGCTCGAGGATCGATTGGCCGTCGTGCTCGATGCAACGCGCGAGGTCATTCGCCCGGCGCTGTTTGGCGTCGCTATCATCACGGCCGTCTACATCCCGATCTTCGCGCTGACCGGTATCGAAGGAAAAATGTTTCATCCGATGGCGACCACGGTTGTCATCGCGCTCGTCAGCGCGATGATTTTATCGGTAACATTCATTCCCGCCAGCGTCGCCATGCTGTTTCGCCGGCCGGTTCGGGAGAAGAGAAACCCCGTCATCGACGGCGCGCAGTGGATTTATCGGCCGGTGCTCGCAGCCACGCTGCGTTTCCGTTGGCTCGCGGTCAGCGCGGCTGTCGTGCTGGTTATTGCCGCAAGTCTACTAGCTACTCGCTTGGGTACAGAGTTCGTGCCAAACCTCGACGAGGGCGATATCGCGATGCACGCGTTGCGTATTCCGGGAACATCGTTACAACAGGCGATCGAATTACAACAGCAGCTCGAAGCCAAGATCAGAGAGATGCCCGAGGTCGAGCGGGTGTTCGCCAAAATAGGTAGCGCCGAGATCGCGACGGACCCGATGCCGCCGAGCGTCGCCGATAATTTCATTATTCTCAAGCCTCGCGAAGAGTGGCCTGATCCCGATAAGCCGAAGGCTCAAGTCGTCGCCGACTTGGAAGCGCTCGTGACACCGATTCCGGGTAATCGGTACGAGTTCCTGCAGCCCATTCAGATGCGCTTCAACGAGTTGATCGCCGGCGTCCGCGCCGAGCTCGCCGTGAAGGTATTCGGTGACGATTTCGACGAGCTCATCCGCCTTGGCGATGAAATAGAGCAGGCCATCAATACCGTTCCCGGCGCAGCCGATGTGGCGGTCGAGCAAGCGACCGGGCTACCCGTCATGTCGGTAGAACCGAAACGTGACATGCTCGCACGGTTCGGCGTGACGATCACCGAGCTACAGGATCTTGTGTCGACGGCGATCGGCGGCGTTGTTGCCGGGCAGATTTATGAGGGTGACCGTCGCATCGATATCGTCGTGCGGCTGCCCGAGAGGCTGCGTTCCGATCCTGATTATTTGGCCACTCTGCCAGTGCCGCTCAGCGACGGTGGCTACGTCCCATTGCGTGAGGTTGCCGACCTTCGGTTGACCACAGGCTACAATCAAGTGCGGCGCGAGAACGGTAAACGACGCGTGGTCGTCACTTCCAATGTGAGAGGGCGCGATCTCGGTTCATTCGTTTCAGATGTACAGCGTGCCATCGAAGAACGAGTCGACATCCCGGCAGGATACTGGGTCGAGTACGGCGGCACGTTTGAGCATTTGCAATCGGCGACTAGACGTCTCGCGGTGGTTGTGCCGATGACGCTGCTGATCATCGTCGTTCTGCTCGTTGTGGCTTTGGGATCGATACGCGACGCAGCCGTAATATTCTCCGGCGTACCACTGGCGCTGACGGGTGGTGTCGCGGCATTGTTATTGCGTGGCATTCCGTTTTCGATCTCGGCTGCCGTCGGGTTTATCGCACTCTCGGGAATTGCAGTGCTGAACGGCCTCGTCATGGTGACGTTTATTCGCGATCTGCGTGCCTCCGGCCAGTCGCTCGACGAGGCGATTGTCGAAGGCGCGCTGACGCGGCTTCGTCCGGTGTTAATGACCGCGCTCGTAGCGTCACTCGGCTTTGTGCCAATGGCGCTCAATAGTGGTATCGGTTCTGAGGTGCAGCGCCCGTTAGCCACCGTCGTCATTGGAGGAATCGTGTCGTCGACACTACTGACTTTAGTGGTGCTGCCGGCACTCTATCGTATCGTTCAGCCGCGACAGCGGGTCCACTCGTAACGCCTGAATCTCAGAAAGGTTCACTGAGCGGCCGGCACGGCATCTTCGAATGTGCGCCGCAGCAGATCCTCCGCTCCAGCCGGTACGATGAAGATTTCCTGCGGGTATCTGCGGTACGGCAACAGCGTCTGATATACCGCCGAGGCTTCATAGCGGTCCACGGTCAACCCGGCCATGTACTGTAACCGCAGGCTGCGATCGCGGTTGATCTCGGCACCCTGAAGCCAGGGTTCGAGGTCCGTTCCGCTGCTGATATAGGTGCTGAGCAGGTCGGCCAAGGTCTCAAACCCCACCCCCTGAAGCGAGCTCTGAACCTGACGTAGCCGACCGAGCCTGTCTAGAACCCCGGCGACATCGATTTCGAGTGGCCCCCGTTGGCCGAGGATGACCAGATCGTAACCGTCGGTAATTTCATTGGGATTCCACACGGTAGCCTGCGGGAACGCTTTGACGAATGTCGCAATCTGAGTCTTGACGACCTCCTCGCTCGATTGATATAGCGGCACCCACTGAGTGACCAGTCCGCCGGGGTTCAGACGGCTCTTGACGAGCTCGAAGTATTCCGATGAATACAGCGCCGCGGAGCCCTTGACCCACGGGTGGATCGGGTCCGACGTGATGATGTCGAACGTCTCGTCGGTCGTGGCGATGAAGTGTCGCGCATCGTCGTAGATGATCTCGGTGCGCGGATCGTTCAGCACATCGTAATTTTCGGCGGCGAAATACTTCCCCGCCGTCGCCGGCACCAACGGCTCGATCTCGCAGATCACGATGCGCTCTATCCCGGGGTAGCGCACGAACGAACCCGCGGTCACGCCGGCGCCGAAGCCGACGATCAGCACCGACTTCGGGTTGGGATGGAAGAGGCCGGGAAGGTGGCCCAGCATGCGCTGCAACCGCATGTCCTGCGGGTGGTCGGAAGCGACAATCTTGCCGGCCACGTGAAAGTTGCGGGTGCCGAACTCGTCAGCCCAGCGGCTGACAGCCACCGAGGCGACCCGGCCTTCACCGACGAATTCGTACTCGCGCGACCAGTCCCACTTGACGAGCTCCTGCCCGTAGGCCACGAGCCGCGGATCGATCGGCGTCGCTGTCGACACGATCCACCCGGTCAGGCCGAGCAGGCCTAAGCCGCTCGCGGCAACCCGTCTCGCCGAGAACATGGGTGCGGCGGCGTCCCCGCGGCGCAGGACCGCGGCCAGCAACACGATGGCTGCCAAGCCTGCGAGCAGCGTCAATAGCTGCTGCGACCGCTCGGTGCCGAGCAGGGGAATCAGCACCATGCCGAACACCATCGCACCGATGATGGCGCCCAGCGTGTTGGCGGCATAGAGCCCCCCCACCAGGCGGCCGGGCTCGTCCTCGGCGCGCCCGGCGGCAGCCAGCGCCAGCGGGAAACTGATTCCCCACAACACGGTCGCCGGCAGCAGCGCAGCGATTGCCCGCAGAAGATCATGGGTGAAGCGCGGCACGAGTTGGGCGTAGATCTCACGATCGAGCGCCCAGAACGGCAGCACTTCGATGATCATATAGGCGCAAAACGGTATCGCGAGGACCAGCCCGAGTTGGCTCCAGGCAAGCCCGATGTCGGGTCGCATCGTACGCCGGCTGAGGTAAGCCCCGAC
>SMWC01000117.1 GCA_004357505.1 Gammaproteobacteria bacterium
GAAAACGCGTAACGTATTTCTGCCACGGTGCGGTTACGGTTGTCGGTCAGGCCATCGACCATGACCGCGACACCGCCGGGGCCGTAGCCCTCGTAGCGCACCTCTTCATAGACCGCCCCGTCATCCTCGCCCGAACCGCGTTTGATGGCACGGTCGATATTGTCCTTAGGCATGCTCTGGGATTTGGCTTTATCCATCGCGCTTCGGAGGCGAGGATTGGACATGGGATCGGCACCGCCCGCGCGAGCAGCGACCATAATCTCGCGGATCAGCTTGGTAAAGAGCTTGCCGCGTTTAGCGTCCTGGGCACCTTTCCGAAAGCGGATATTCGCCCATTTACTGTGGCCAGCCATCGTGCTCCCAGCGTGCGCGCATGGTTCGTGTGTTCTCAGACAGGCGCTAGCCCTAGCCGCCGCCGGACAATCCCTCGTGAGAACATCCTCCGTAACTCCAATGGCAGTAAGCAGTTAGCTCCCGCCAACACCTATGATAACGGGATTTGCGCATTCAGACAGCATGATGGCCGCCGTTGACGATCAGCGGTTGATCGCGTGGATGGCGCGCTTGTCAGCGACCAGCGCCGCTTCGTGGATGGCCTCGGCCAGTGTCGGATGGGCGTGAATGGTTCGCTGCAGGTCCTCGGTAGAGGCCGAAAACTCCATCGCTAGCACTGCCTCGGCGATCAATTCACCCGCAACCGGTCCGAGAATATGGACGCCCAGCAACTCATCGTCGTCTTCTGCGGCGATGACTTTCACAAAGCCTGCCGTCTGTTCCATAGCTTGCGCGCGACCGTTGGCTGCGAATGAGAAGGTTCCTATTTTGTATGCGACACCGCTCGCTTTGACCTCGGCCTCGGTCTTACCGACCCAGGCGATTTCGGGTGCCGTATAGATCACCGACGGAATCACGCCGTAGTTGACCTCACCGGCCTTGCCGGCGATCAGGTCGGCGACCATGATCCCTTCCTCGGTTCCCTTGTGAGCCAACATCGGACCGCGTACGACGTCACCGACCGCCCAAACCTGAGCAACCGTGGATCGGCAGTTCTCATCGACCTGGATGAAGCCGTGTTCATCAACGGCTACGCCCGAGTCATCCGCCAACAACTCAGAAGTAAATGCCCGTCGCCCGACACAGACGATCAGCTTGTCGACCTCGAGCGTATGTTTGCCGGTATCAGCTGTGTAACTGACACTGACCCCTGTCTTACTGGCCTTCGCGCCGGTCATTTTCGCGCCGAGGCGAATATCCAAACCTTGGCGCTTGAATTGCCTGCCTGCTTCCTCAGCGATCTGGGCATCCGCCATGAGCAGAAAGTCATCGAGCGCCTCAAGGATAATCACCTCGGCACCCAGTCGCTGCCACACGCTTCCCAGTTCAAGCCCAACCACGCCTGCACCGATAACGCCCAGCCGCTTCGGCACTGCGGTGAACTCGAGTGCATCCTGAGAATCGACGATATTTTTTCCGTCGAAAGGTGCCATGGGCAGTTCGATCGGCACGGAGCCGCTGGCGAGTATCACATGCTTGGCGCTGATCGTTTCCTTGGCGCCTTCGGCATCCGTGAACTCAACGCGACCGCCCGGCAGGAGACGCCCATGGCCCTGCAAGGCAGTGACCCCGTTGGACTTCAATAGCGCCGCAATACCGTTGGTCAGCTGCTCCACGATGCCGGCCTTGCGCGACTGCATCGTGGCGATATCGATACCAAGCTTGCCGACCGATATGCCGTGGGATTCAAACTCCGACGCGGCCCGGTGGTAAAGCTCTGAAGATTCGAGCAACGCCTTGGAAGGAATACAGCCCGCGTTCAAACACGTGCCACCGAAGCGGCGACTGCCGTCATGGTTCTGCCATTCATCGATACACGCCGCGCGCAGACCGTTCTGCGCAGCGCGTATCGCCGCCGGGTAGCCGGCCGGGCCGCCGCCAATCACGACGACATCAAATTCTTGTTGACTCATAAATATAGCCTTGTTGGACCACCAGTTACACCTGCAAAATCAGCCGCGCAGGATCC
Organism: Gammaproteobacteria bacterium; assembly: GCA_004357505.1. Classification (GTDB taxonomy): domain Bacteria; phylum Pseudomonadota; class Gammaproteobacteria; order Steroidobacterales; family Rariloculaceae; genus SMWC01. The sequence goes on from SMWC01000117.1 coordinate 2,024, forward strand.
TCTAATAGCTCTTTCAAAGCAACTAGGAACTGAACGGCTTCACGTCCATCGACCACGCGATGATCGTAGGTTAAGGCCACATACATCATAGGGCGGGCCTCGATCTCCCCGTCAACGACCGTCGGACGCTGTTGAATCTTGTGCATGCCGAGGATACCGCTCTGGGGCGGATTCAAAATCGGGGTCGACATCAGCGAACCGAAGATTCCGCCGTTAGTAATCGTAAACGTTCCGCCGGTCAGCTCCTCCAACTTGATGCCGCCACTGCGGGCTCGCGCGCCAAAGTCAACGATGGTTGCTTCGATCTCAGCGTAGCCCATAGACTCGGCATTGCGAATGGTGGGTACCAGCAAGCCCCGGTCGGTCGATATGGCGACCCCGATATCGAAGTATTCGTGATAGATGATGTCGGTGTCATCCAGGGACGCGTTGAGCACAGGGTATCGGCGCAGCGCTTCGATAGAGGCCTTGACGAAGAATGACATGAAGCCCAGCTTGACACTGTAGCGCTCCTGGAACTCATCCCGATACCGAGCGCGTAGACCTATGACTTCAGTCATGTCGACCTCGTTGAAGGTCGTCAACATTGCAGCCGTGTGCTGCGCCTCGACCAGACGTTCCGCGATGCGCACGCGCAACCTTGTCATTGCAACACGTTGTTCGGTGCGTGAACCACCACGCGACCCCAGCGTAATCGGCGCATCCTCGTCCGAAGCGGCTGACGTAGCACGGCGGGTCGCAAGAAAGTCCAGCACGTCTCCCTTCGTGATCCGGCCGTCCCGACCGGTACTGGCGATGGCCGATACGTCCAAGTCATGCTCTTCCACCAGCCGCCGGGCAGCCGGCCCCAGTTTCCAAGCAGAAGCTTCAACTGACCGGTCTGCCTCGGCGGGTGCCACCGAAGTCGGCGATTCTTTCGCGCTAGCCGAGGAACCGGCCGCGGCCACCTCACCCGGCTCAAGCAGTGCGAGCACCTGCCCGCCGGTCACAATCGCACCGTCGTCGATCTTCAACTCCTTTAATATACCGTCGATGGGCGCAGGGACTTCCAGAACGACTTTGTCGGTCTCCAGATCTACGAGGTTCTCATCACGGCGCACAAAATCGCCGACGCGCTTATGCCATGTCACCACTGTTGCATCAGTCACCGACTCAGGTAATTGCGGCACTTTGACCTCAATCGTCATTCATCGCTCCTGAGCGCAGCACCCTTGTTGGACCACTAGTCACCATCCGGAGTATCTACTCCCAATGCAGCAGCCACCAGTGCCTCCTGCTGGATGACATGCAAGGCATAAATACCCGAGGCGGGCGCCGCCGCACCGGGCCGGCCGGAGTAGGTGAGTCGGTGCTTCTTATCCAGCGCCTCCTGCAAGCGATGCCGTATCTGGTACCACGCGCCCTGGTTCTGCGGCTCTTCCTGGCACCAAACGATCTCGGCAGCATTCGGATAGAGCGCGAGGGTGCGCGCATAGGCCTCGATAGGAAAAGGATAGAGCTCTTCCAAACGGATGATCACCGTTCGGCCAATCTCCTTCTCCCGGCGCATTTGCGCCAGATCGTAATACACCTTCCCGCTGCAGAAGATTACACGCTCCACATCCTTCTCCGGCAGCGATTCCGTTTCACCGATCAGCGGCTGAAATTCCCCTCGCGATAAGTCACGTAGTGATGAGATTGAGGACCGATGTCGCAACAGACTCTTCGGCGTCAGCACGACCAACGGTTTGCGAACCCGCCGCAAGCACTGTCGGCGTAACATGTGGAACATCTGCGCCGGCGTCGACGGGATGCACACTTGCATATTGTGCTCGGCACAAAGCTGTAGAAACCGCTCCAGGCGCGCCGACGAATGCTCGGGACCTTGACCTTCGTAGCCGTGAGGCAGGAAAAGCGTCAGTCCGGAGCGCCTGCCCCATTTCGCTTCACCGGAACTGATGAACTGATCGATGACGACCTGCGCGCCATTGACGAAATCACCGAACTGGCCCTCCCAGATCACGAGACAGTCCGGCGAGGTCGTACTGTAACCGTATTCGAAGCCGAGAACCGCCTCCTCCGATAATAGCGAGTCGGCGATAGTAAACGCAGCTGCGTTCTGCGCGACATGGGCTAGCGGCGTGAATTCCTTGCCGTCTTTCTGATTGAAGAACGTTGCGTGGCGATGAAAGAAGGTCCCGCGGCGACTGTCCTGGCCGACCAGCCGAATATGGTAATTGTCTGCCAGCAGGCTGGCGTAGGCGAGCGTCTCCGCAAACCCCCAGTCGATCGGCAGTTTGTCCGCCGCCATCTTGATTCGGTCGTCCAGAACTCTCTGCACGCGAGGATGCAGCTTGAAATCGTCCGGTACGGTGTTGACTAGCTGACCGAAGCGTTTGAGTTGCGACTTCGGCACCGAGGTTTTGACCGCATCACCCAGGCTGCCTTGCCAGCGGCTCCAATCGATCGTGTATTGGTTGCCGATCATGCCGAGACAATCGTCGTTGGGGCTGCGGCCTGCATCGAGGCAATCTCGATAGGCGTCCGCCATCGTGGTCAGTTCCTCGGCAGCGACGACGCCCCGTTCTACGAGCGCCGCGCCATACCGGGTTCGGACGCTCGGATGCTTCTTGATGGTCTGATACATGATGGGCTGAGTCGCAGACGGCTCATCCGCCTCGTTGTGACCGAGACGCCGATAACAGACCAGATCTATCACCACATCTTTATGAAATGCCTGCCGATAACGCAGCGCCAACCGGATTGCCGCCACCACGACTTCGGGATCATCTCCATTTACGTGCAGGACCGGCGCTTCAACCATCTTCGCGATGTCGGAGCAATACGGTGTCGACCGAAGATCCCGAGTGTCGCTAGTCGTGAATCCGATCTGATTATTGATAATGATATGGATCGTGCCGCCGGTATAGAAGTCGCGGGCCTGGGAGAGCTGGAAGGTTTCCGCGACCACGCCTTGTCCGGCGATAGCCGCATCGCCATGGATCAGCACGGGCAAGACCTGGTTGCCCTCCGCATCATCTCTGCGATCCTGGCGGGCTCTGACGGAACCCTCAACGACTGGATCGACGATTTCCAGATGCGAAGGGTTGAACGCCAAAACAACGTGCACATTCCCGCCGGGCGTACGAATATCCGATGAGAACCCCATGTGATATTTGACGTCGCCCGAGCCCATAAGCTCGGTCCGATCCAAATCGCCCTCGAATTCAGAGAATAACTCCTGGGGCGACTTGCCGAGCACGTTCACCAAGACGTTCAGCCGACCACGATGTGCCATACCGATGACGATCTCTTCCAACCCCTGCTCGCCTGCACGTTGGATCAGATCATCGAGTAAAGGGATCAGCGCCTCCGCACCCTCCAGTGAGAATCGCTTCTGCCCAACGAATTTGGTGTTGAGATAGCGTTCGATACCTTCGGCTCGATTAAGACTCTCGAGAATTCGGCGTTGCTCGACCTCGTTGTCGCTACGCTTAACCATCTCGGCCTCGAATCGCTCTCTGAGCCAGAGCCGCTCCCGGGCCCGAGATAGATGAGCGAACTCCGCGCCGATCTTGCCGCAATAGATCTGCTTCAGAAGCGCAAGGATGTCCCTGAGCTTTACGCGAGTGTGTCCCGTGCCGGCCAATCCGCCCGTGAAGAATTCGGTATCCAGATCCGCATCATCCAGACCGAGATAGTCGAACTTCAACACGGCGGGAGTGTGTCGCTCCCACAGGCCGAGCGGATCGA
>SMWC01000118.1 GCA_004357505.1 Gammaproteobacteria bacterium
ACGAATCCCATCTGCGTTGGTGTGATGCCTATGTAATCCAGCAAATAGCTCGGCACCATGGCTCCCAGAACGAATACGCAGGCCATCGCGCAGATGAGCGCCAACATAGCGAGGATGATGTTCGGACTCTGCAATACCTCCACCCAGCGCCCATCACGCTCCGTTGCTCCGACAAGTTTCCCGCCCTGCGTATCCGCCGGCTCACGGAGAACGAAATAGAGCAACCCGCCTACGATCAAGCCCGGAATTGCGACAATAAAGAAAACCCAACGCCAGGACGGAACAACGTTGAGGAGTTGCACGGCGATGATCGGCCCGAGCGCAAAACCAAATAACGCGAACCCGCTTTGCTGCAGGCCTTGATTGAACCCGCGACGCTTGGGGTGGGAGGCGGCAGCGACCGCGGTGAAGCTGGTCGGAGTGAAGGATCCTTCCGCCGCTCCCATGAACGCCCGGATGACTATCAAGCCCACCAATCCAGTGGCCATGCCCGAGAACCCCGACATCACAGAGAACAATAAGATCGCTGGTATCAAAATCTTTCGATGCCCGATCCAATCGGACAACCTGCCGCTGCAGATCGCGAATACGCCCCATACCAGCCCCAGAACTCCGACGAGGTTACCGAGATCCTGATAGCCCAGCCCCAGATCTTCCATCATGAACGGGAACAGCGGTGCGATAATCCACCGATCCAGACCGACAAGCCCGAACCCGATACCGAGCAGGGCGACGGTCTTCCATTCGTACGATGTATTCCACTCAGCGTGTGGCGTAGCCATTTTTCACTTCTCCCTTGTTAATTATTCTTGATAGCGAACGGCCTAATCGGCATCTACTTGATATCGAATGCCTCCAGCATCCCCTCATACCCACCGTCTACGATCATCTGCCCTTCCATCCCGAATTGATCCGGGATCGGCGTTAGCCCGAGTCCTTCAACAAATCGATTCATAAAATTGTAAAGACAGCAAACCTGAACCGCATCATATAACGCTTGCTCACTCCAACCGGCATCATACACCGCATCGGCGTCGGCCTGTGTCATTCGTGTTGGCGTCAGCGTGAGCTTACGCAAATAGCTGAACACAGGCTTGAGTTTGTCGTCGATGTCCGCTTGATTAAAGTCTGCTACGAGGTCCGTGATTAATTGCTTGGGCACGCCAAACAACTCTGCGACGGCCGTATGCGCACCATAACAGTACTGGCAGGCATTCAGACCCGAGACGTAGGCGGCCATGAGTTCCCGTTCCTTGACGGTAAACGGAGATTCACCACGCAGAAGCGCCTCGTGAAAAAGCATGATCGGTCTCTGGGTCCCATTCTGAAATTTAGCCATAGCGTGGGGAACTTTGGCCTCGTGTTCCAACGATGGAAGAAACGGCATAACGATCTCCTCTTGTGTTTCGTTCTTATGAGTCGATGCGGGAACTCACGGTGTGAGTGGCATCGAAGAGCGCAGTAAGCTGACTCACCATCGTCTCTCCCAAGTCGTCCAGTTCGGATACGGTAAACGCGAGTTGATAATAATTGGTTACATCGTGACCAATTCCGATCGCCATCAATTGAATAGGCGAGCGCCGCTCGATCCTGTCTATCGCCAGACGCAGGTGCCGATCCAAGTAGCGTTCGTCGTTCGCTGCCAAAGTCGCGTCATCGACGGGCGCCCCGTCCGAGATCACCATCAGGATCCGCCGCTGCTCGGGTCGTGCCAGCAAACGATCATGTGCCCACAGCAGCGCCTCACCGTCGATGTTTTCTTTGAGAAGTTCTCCCTTGAGCATAAAACCGAGATTCCGACGGGCGCGCCGCCAGGGCACGTCCGCGCTCTTGTAGATGATGTGTTTCAGTTCGCTCAGCCGGCCCGCATTCTCTGGCCGATTGTCGGCTGCCCACATCTCTCTCGCTCGCCCACCACGCCAGCTAGCCGTCGTGAACCCCAAGATCTCCGTCTTGACGCCACAACGCTCCAGCGTCTTGCCTAGAATCTCAGCACAAGCGGCGGCCATAATGATCGGCTGGCCGCGCATCGACCCCGAGTTATCGATCAGTACGGTGACGACAGTATCGACAAACGGACTTTCTATTTCCTGCTTGAACGCAAGCGGCTCGAGCGGATCCGCGACGATTCTTGAGAGCCGCCCGGCATCAAGGAGTCCCTCCTCCAGATCAAATCTCCAGGAACGCATTTGTTGAGCGGCCAAATGGCGCTGCAAGCGATGGGCCAGGCGCGTTGTCGCGTACAACCTAGCGGGCACCGCTTCATCCAATAAACGCCGCAGCGCGATCAGCTCTTCTGCGCCGCAGACATCCTCGGGTCTGACGATCGTATCGAACTCAGAAGTGTAGGCGTGATAAGGAACGTCGTCGCTCGATTTACCGCCTTTTTTCGAGCGAGAATCGAGCGCAGACTCTCTTGCGCGTCGAGTCCGAGGGCCGCGAAGAGGATCCCATTCGATCGCTATTGAAACATTCTCCGATGCGGTGCGGTGCCTGTCGCTATCCTGCTCGGACACCGTTGCGCGATTCTGATCGATACTCAGTGCGCCTTTCTCGAGCAACCCAAGCGATTCGATCAATGTTCTCGACTTAAGCGCAAATTCCGCCTGCTCATCGAGCAAGGGGGCGAGCGCTTCGATCCGAACTTGTACCTCATCGTCGATCCGAGATCGAGACTCATCCAGCCTTGTCAGCTCGAGAGGTAGCGGCGCACCCAAACGAATTCTCACAAACCGCAGTACCGCATCGATCTCGTTGAGAGCCGGCTCCGGCAAGTGATCTGTAATCCTCGCGTTATGGATCGATAGCTGCAACGCCGAGAGATTCTTTTGCACGCCTACCATGCGCCGCGAGCCCAGCGCTTCGACTCGAACCTGCTCCAGCAGCGCGAAAACAAAACGAGCCCCGCTTTGTTTCGGCAAATAACGAGCATAGACCGTCTCATCACAGTAGCGTAACCGCAATGCGACTGCATCAACCTCTCCTCGCGCAACCGCGAGCGCACCCAGCGTAAGCTCGGCAGGAAGCTCCGGAAGGCTGACACACCCTGCACTTGACTCTGCCGCAGCACCTCTGCGTATTTCTATCTCGCATTGGTCCGCCAGTGCCCGAAGCGCAGCAGCAGAAACATCTCTCGCGATGCCCTCGTTTCCGGTCGGAGACTGTCTCACAACTCCTCCGATATTCTGGTAGCCACCGATTCCGCAAGTTCCACCCCAAAACACCGTTGGTAGTACTCCGCTACCGTCGCCTGTTCCGCTTCGTCGCATTTGTTGAGGAAGGTGACTCGAAAAGCATAGTCGATCTCGCCGAAGATCTGCGTATTCTCGGCCCAGTTGATGACCGTTCGTGGCGACATTACCGTAGAGATATCCTCCGCTTTGAACCCCGTACGAGTCAGCGCCGCCAACGCCACCATCTGCGCGACTATCTGTCTCCCGGAATCTGTGTTGTAGGCCGGAACGCGCGCCAGAACGATCTCAACTTCTTCTTCACTCGGAAGGTAGTTCAATGTCGTTACGATATTCCAGCGATCCATTTGTCCCTGATTGATAGGCTGCGTACCTTGATATAGTCCCGTCGCGTCACCGAGTCCAATCGTGTTCGCAGTAGCGAACAAACGAAAATAGGCATGTGGGTGAATGACTCGACTCTGATCCAGCAGCGTAAGCTTGCCTTCGACCTCGAGCACCCGATGGATCACAAACATCACGTCGGGCCGCCCGGCGTCATACTCATCGAACACCAGGGCGACTGATCGTTGCAACGCCCAGGGGAGAATTCCCTCTCGAAACTCGGTGACCTGCTTGCCGTTACGAATGACTATCGCGTCTTTGCCGATCAGATCGATGCGGCTGACATGACTATCGAGATTGACTCGAACACACGGCCAATTTAGTCGTGCCGCAACCTGTTCGATATGGGTGGACTTTCCGGTGCCATGATAGCCTTGGATCAAGACCCTGCGGTTGTGCATGAACCCCGCCAACAACGCCAGTGTAGTGCCTCGGTCGAACCGGTAAACAGGGTCGATCTCTGGCACATGATCACTCGCACGGCTGAATGCGGGCACCATGAGATCACTGTCGATACCGAAGCTCTCACGAGCCGATACAGTGATATCGGGCCGGTCAGGCGGCTTATCCAGCGCTGCAGATCGGGGTTGACGTGTCGTGCTCATGCCTCGCCGATGAATATGCGGTCATCCACGATATCCAAAGGAACGACTTCCAGACGCATGCCCTTGCCTGGCCCTTCGGTGCACATTCCATCTTCGAAACGAAAAACGGAACAATGATAGGCGCACATTATTTTTCTTTTGGCCGTGATAAAAAATTGATCCGGTTTCGAGTTCAGCGGAATATGAAAATGGGGACAAATATTGACATAGCCCCACGCCTCAGTCTGGTCCCGAAAAATCAACAGACTGAGCGAACTGTCGCCGGAGCCGAAAACGAATTCCCTGCACGCCCCATCGGGGATGTCTTGCAGAGCACAAAGGAGCGTGTTCGCACTCGGCGCTTCTGGGTGGCTCTGCCAGACCATCCTCAGTGCGTGATCCCGCTACCGTCCCTGTTGTTATCAGGCCCGAGTCAGAAACCGTCGGCCGTTAGCGCGGGTAGTATGGCGGTAGATTCGCATCCACATTGACCCAAACCGACTTGGCCTCGGTGTATTCGTGCATGGCCTCGAATCCCATCTCCCGCCCGTAGCCGGAGCTGCCTACGCCGCCGAAGGGGGATCCCGGGTTCACGCGCTTATAACAATTGATCCAGACCATACCGGAGCGCATCGCAGCGGCGACCTGGTGAGCCCGCTGCAGATTTGTCGTCCAAAGCCCGCCACCTAGACCGTATTCCGTCGAGTTGGCGAACTCGATGGCCTCTTCGTCAGAGCGGAAAGTGGATACCGAGACAAACGGGCCGAATACCTCCTCCTGGCAAACTCGGTCCTGAGGTTTCGCTCTGACAACCGTTGGCGTGACGTAATAACCGTTGGCGAGGTCCGGGTCTGCCGGCCTCTCGCCACCGAGCAGAACTTCACCGCCTTCCTGACGAGCGATCTCGGTATAGGCGAGAACCTTCTCCTGATGCCCAAGAGAAGTCAACGGCCCCATTTCGGTGCTCGGATCCAGTGGATTACCCAACCGGATGGAACCAGCCAAACTCAAAAAGCCGTCCAAGAACTCATCGGCAATCTTCTCGTGCAACAACAATCGCGAGCCGGCGATGCATGCTTGTCCCTGGTTGTGAAAGATCGCGAACGCGCTGCCATTGATGGCAGCGGGCAGATTTGCATCCGAGAAAACGATATTGGCCCCTTTCCCACCGAGCTCGAGCTGCACTCGCTTCAGATTCCCGGCAGACGCCTCGACGATCTTGCGGCCTACATCGGTCGAACCCGTAAACGCGATCTTCTGGACGCCCGAGTGCTCGGCCAGGTACTGGCCCACGGTTCGGCCCGGTGCCGGAATAATATTCACAACGCCGGGGGGAAACCCCACCTCCGCCATCAGCTCCGCAATCTTCAGCGCGCTCAGCGGAGTGAGTTCGGCGGGTTTGAGAACGACCGTATTGCCGGCCGCAAGCGCAGGACCCATCTTCCAACTGGTAAACATGATCGGGAAATTCCACGGGATGATCTGCCCGACCACACCCAACGGTTCCCTCACCACATAGTTGAAGAATCCCGGCTCAACGGGTACGACACTGCCTTGTACTTTGTCCGCGATACCGCCGAAATAGCGAAAGGTAAACGCCGTACGAGGTACGTCCAGGCCTC